>CAZFOP010000056.1:0-12822 GCA_964520085.1 uncultured Solibacteraceae bacterium
ACGACGATCTCGCCGCCGCCGAATACGAAGAGGTCTTCGCCTTCATGTACGAGCTTTCGAAGACCGCGTCTTTCGGCATCAAGACCACCGAGGCCATGCACTACCGCCGCTACGTGGCGCAGCGCATCAAGGCCGAGCACGGCGCGGCCGAAAACGAAAATGCCAAGGGCGTAGCCTGGCGCACGGCGGGCGTCAGCGACGGCAAGGGCTTTGTGTTCGTCTCGCACACGGGCGAGATTTTCCCATCCGGCTTCCTGCCCGTGAGCGGCGGCAACGTGCTGCGCGATCCGCTGACCGATGTCTATCGCAATGCCGATCTGTTCCGCTCGTTGCGCGACACCTCGCAGCGCGGCGGCAAGTGCGGCGTGTGCGAATACCAGAAGATCTGCGGCGGTTCCCGCTCCCGCGCCTTCGCCTTAACTGGCGATTACTTGGCAGAAGACCCTCGGTGCACCTATCAGCCGCATCTGGCGGACGCCATCGCGGGGTAAGCAGCCGAAGCCGCAACGCCCGTTGCCCCGAGACGGTGCCATTATAGAGGCATGCGCGGCACTGCAACGGTGTGGGCGACCGGACTGCTGTTTTCGTTCGTTGCGCTGGCGGCCGAAGCGCCGGCATTCACAGCCTCTTCCGTGTTGCCGGCAAATGCTGCACGCCCGGAGATGCTGCGCCCATTCATGCTGGTGTCTATCTATGGGAACCACTTGGGCCCAGCCACCGGCTGCGCGGCGCCACGCAGCACCTACCCTGAACCGCCCGAACTGTGTGGCGCCACCGTTACCGTGGGCCGCGAAAAGGCCAGCTTGCTATACGTGCAGGATCGGCAGATTAACCTGAGAGTGCCCGCCAACGCAACAGCCGAAGGACTGATCGACTTTGTCGTCACGTACGAAGGGCGCAGCAGCGCTCCCGTCCGGGTTCGATTTGGACCGATGACCGCAAGCATCCAGTTGACTGGGCCCGCATACGTGCACATGCCGATCTGGATCCATGTCGACCTGCCAGAGCCGCAGCAGCGCTCTCTCCGTTATCCCGTCACGATTTGGCCTGCCGACTTCGGCGGGCATCAGTTCGAGGTGCGCAGGAACGGTGTCGTGCTTCCACCCATCAAACCGGGATTGTTCATGAAATCGGGCTTCGGCCCGAGTGGGTTGGGAATGGTGGGAGGCGGCACCTTGCTGGGCCTTCCGCGCGAGCCGAAGAACCGTTTCAGGCTCCCGTTGCACCTGATCTATCAATTCGATCGGCCCGGTCTCTACGAGGTCCGCTACACGGGTCGAGAGGGTCACGATGGGCGTGGTCAGGCTCTCGCCCGATCCAATTGGCTACAGTTCGAGGTGCTGGACTTTCCGCCCGCAAAGCGAGCCGCGTGGCTTGCTGAGATGCGCAAAACGGCACCTTCCGATCCCGTGGAGTTGCTGGGCGACTTTCTGCCGTCGATCCTGGCGGTACCGGACAACACGGTTTTCTCCATGCTGGAAGAGTATCTGTACAACTCGAGCGATCTCGTGCGCGAGTACACGCTATACGCGCTGTATGCTTTCGACGACGATCTGGTCATCAAGGAGATACCGCGTCTCATCGAAAGGCGAGGCCCTACGGATCAACTGGCCTACCTTCTAAGCTGGCGGCGAGACCGGTTTCAGCCACAGGTGACAGCGCTGGTGCGCGCGTTAGTGAAGTACCTTGATTCCCCGACTCCGCTTCTCAGCGCCGGGTCGTTGCAAGCGCTGTACTTTGTGAAAGGGGGCTACGATTGGAGGGCAGACCCGGGAATGCCGGCGCTAATGGACAGTGAAGTGGCCGCGCGCGCGAGTCGTTTTATCGATACGCGAAATTTCACGATCCTCCAGCCCTTGACGCTTTACCTTGGCTTATGCAAGACAGATCAGTCGCGCGAACTGTTATGGCGCATTGTGGAGCAGGGACCGCCGGCGCGCGAACAGGCCCTGATCTGTTTGACTTGGATTGGCGACCCGCGCGACCTGCCGAAGTTAGGCAGCTATAACATCGGAATCAACGGCCGTCTCGATTACAACCTGAATCTTGCTTACGGCGCGGCAGCCAGCCCATATCTCAAGGGTCACCAGTAAGCCGAGATCGCGCACTCGGCGGCAGGAGTGACTTCAACCTATGACGAATCGCCGCACAGCGCTGAAGACGATCGCGGGCCTGAGCGTCGCACGGGCGGCGCCGGGCGCCCCACAGCCAACGGCGGAAAGTGACCGCACATACTGGACCGGTCTGCTGACCAAACTGGCCGACCCGGTACTCGACAACCTGGCCCACGGCACGTTGAAGCGGAACATGCCGGTGGAGTGCGCTAGCGGCCAGCAGGCCGCCCGGCGGAAATATTCCCACCTGGAGGCTATAGCTCGTCTCCTGGCTGGCATCGCACCGTGGATCGAGGCTCCGCTCGAAGCCGGCGCCGAGCGCAACTTGCAACAGCGATACGCGGAATTGGCGCGGGAGGCAATCCGGTCCGCGACCGATCCCCGGTCGCCGGACTTCCTCAATTTTTCCGACGGCGGCCAGCCCCTCGTCGATTGTGGTTTCCTCTCGCAGGCGCTCTTGCGGGCACCGTCCGAACTGTGGAAGAAGCTGGACCCCGCCACTCGCCGCAACCTGACCGCGGCACTCGTGTCCTCACGCGTGATCGTTCCGGGCGACAGTAATTGGCTGCTGTTCAGCGCCATGGTGGAGACTGCGCTGGCCATGATGGGCGAGCCCTGGGACGCCACGCGAATCGATCATGCCCTCGGCAAGCACCAGCAATGGTACGTGGGCGACGGACTGTATGGGGATGGACCGCGCTTTCATTGGGACTACTACAACAGCTTCGTGATCCAGCCCATGTTGCTGGATACGCTACGCAACATTCGCCCGCACAGCTCGCGGTGGGAGGGATTGCTCCCCGATGTCATCGCGCGCGCGCGGCGCTACGCGGCAATCCAGGAGCGTTTGATTGCTCCGGATGGTACATTCCCCGCTATCGGCCGTTCGATCGCCTATCGTTGCGGCGCCTTTCATTTGTTGGCCCTATTAGCGCTTGGGCACGAGTTGCCCGAGCCGTTGACCGGCCCGCAGGTCCGATGTGCTTTGACGGCGGCGATACGCAGGCTGATGGAAGCACCGGGAACGTTCGATCAGGCCGGCTGGCTGCGAATCGGATTCTGTGGGCACCAACCGGAATTGGGTGAGACCTATATTTCGACGGGCAGTTTGTATCTTTGCTCCACCGTGCTGGTTCCCCTCGGGCTCGGCCCGGCGGATCCCTTTTGGGCTGGACCGGCGCAAGAATGGACTTCGCGTAGGATATGGAGCGGTGAAGACATGCCTGCGGACCACGCGTTGTAGCGGAACCGAGCGCGTGCGGACTCATCCGAGACGAGACGGGGAGCGGCGCGTGACAGCCTTAAGATACACACCGATGAACTCTCTTTCCACTCCGCGCCTCCTTCTCCGCCGCTGGCGCGCCGAAGACCGTGAACCATTCCATCTCATTAGCTCGGACCCGCGCGTGATGGAATACTTCCCCGCCTGCCTGACGCGCGCCGAAAGCGACGCTACCGCCGGCCGCATCGAAGATCACTTCGAACGGCACGGCTTCGGCCTGTGGGCCGCCGAGTTACTCGGGACCGGCGAGTTGGCCGGTTACATCGGTCTCTGGACGCCGCGATTCGAAGCGCACTTCACGCCGTGCGTCGAGATCGGCTGGCGCCTGGGCGCGCGGTTCTGGGGCCAGGGGCTGGCCACCGAAGGCGCCCGTGAGGCCTTGCGCTACGGATTCGAAGAAGCACGGCTGGACGAGATCGTTTCGTTCACCGTACCAGCGAACGCGCGCTCCATCCGCGTGATGGAAAAGCTGGGCATGCGGCGCGACCGGGAGGGTGATTTCGATCATCCCGCGCTCGCCGAAGGCCATCCGCTGCGCCGTCACGTGCTGTACCGGCTGCGGGCGGAGGAGTATCGGGAGCGAGCGCGGCGCGCCGGCCGTGCCATTTAGACGATAATGATTCGGATGCGAGAAACCGGCTGGCTTTTGGCCCGGACCCTGTTGGCGGTGGTCTCGGTGTGCGTGCCCGCGGGCCTTCGCGCACAGGAGTTGAAGCCTGCCACGGCACATGCCTTCGATTGCTACGTGCAATCCGCCGAAGCGCGGCTGGGCGCTCGCAAGGCATTTCTAGCAGCGGATTCGGACGCTGCACTGAACGATCGTCTGGTTCGTGGCCATCGTGTCGAGACCTTCCCGGCAAACGGAGCCAATCCACACAAACTTCCGGCGGCCCATCTCTACGACTGGATCGGCAGCGTGTTTATTCCCGGTGGCACGGCGGAGCGAACTATCCGCCTGCTCCAGGACTACGACCACCGCGCGCAGTATTTCTCCGACATGGTGTCGGATTCCAAGCTGGCTTGCCGGACAGGCGACGGGCACTTCCAGTACTCCATGCGGTTGAAGGAGGCGGTCCCGATCGAGGTGCATAGCGACGTGGTCTGGGAGCGCGTGGACCAGCATCGCTGGCGGTGCCGTTCCTACTCCACCAGCGTGCATGAAATCGGCTCGAACCACGGCTACCTGTTGCGGCTGTGCTCGTACTGGCGCGTCGCGGAAGTAGAGAAGGGCATTTACGTGGAGGGCGAATCCATCTCACTTACCGGCGAATTCGGCGCTGTGACGCGCGCGCTTGGGAGCATGCTGTTGGGACTCAGTCCGGAGAAGACACTGCGGCACTCGCTCTCTTCCATCCGCGAATTGGTGCCGAACCAGAGCCTGCAGTTCGCCGGCCCACCAGCCGGAATGCCCGTTTGCGGCGACGCCTTTCGCCCAACTGGCTGCGAAGCTGGCAACGGCAAGTGAAGCTGGAACGCGCGCGCCCCTCGCGCCCGCTTACTTGTGAGAGCCTTTAACCGGCGCCGGGCGTACGAGGATCTGCTTCAGGAAGGCGACTTCTTCCGGCGAATAGGGGGTGCCATCCTGACGGAAGATATCGTGGAACCAGACGGCGGGCTGGCGGTCGATGTACGGATGCTGCCAGGAATCCCACGGCAGGTAGGTTTGCGTCTTTCCCGCCACGAACCCCCAATTGTATGCTCCGACATTGTGCTTCTTGGCGATGGGCAGGATGGTCTGGAACGTGCTGCCACGAGGCCGCGCCATGTATTCGGTACACAGAATCGGCCGATGCAGCGCCTCCAGCCAGACCACGCGCTGTTCGAATTCCTCGGGCTTGTCGTAGCTGTGGAAGCTTACCACGTCGGAATTGTCGAGCTGAATCTTTTCCATCGCGGTCAGCTTGTCCGGGCTCGACCAGTCGCCGTGAAACACGCCAGACGTCAGCGGCTGCTCGGGCAAGCCGGCGCGCGCGAAAGTGAAAACCTTGGGTAGCAGCGCCTCGATCAGCGCGACCTTGTTGGCCGGTTCGGTGGGGCCGTAGCTGCTGTCGTTGGTTCCGTCCGGCTCGTTCCACACGTCCCAGGCCAGCACTCGCTTGTCGTCCCGGAACTCCTGCACGATGTCTTGCACATACGCCAGCACGTCATCGTATTGCTTGGGATCCATCAAGGCCTTCGCGCCGGGACTCTGCACCCAGCGGGAATTATGGATGCCGGGCTGCGGCGGCCGCTGCGGGCCGATTTCAGGGAACGGGTCCCAACAGGAATCGAAGAGCACGAACAGCGTCTTGATGTGGTGCTGGTCCGCGATCTTGAGGTACTCGTTGATGCGGTGCTTGAGCCCGGACGCGTCCTTGCGCCACGCCAGGTAGTGCAGAAACACGCGCATCGTGTTCATCCCCAGCCCTTCGGCCAGCTCCATCTCCTTCTCGATGGTGGGAGCGTCGAACGTCGCGGCCTGCCACATCTCGAGTTCATTGGAGGCAGTAGCGGGAATGTAGTTGGCGCCCACCGGCCATTCTTGCCGCGCGTACCACTGCTGGGCCTCCGCTTCCGTCCAATGCCGCTGCTGCCGCCGCTTTTGTCCTCCCCAAAGGGACAGTGCGATCAGCAGACATAGTAAGATTCGCCAAGGTTTCATGTTGTGCTCGCCTTGATTGTAACGTGTGGACGGAAATGGTTGGAAGCGCATAAGCCGGGTAGATCCATGACGAGGATTTGTCAGTCGATGGGAGCCTTTTCGTGATTGAGATTGTGCCCTTGGCCCCAGCCCCGGCTTACGGAAGCGGCATTGCGCGATGCGAGTATTCCACGCGGCTACCAGAATCTCAAGTACGGGCCGCCTTCGGCGATCCGCAGCAAATAGAGAGCGACCTCGCGGGCGTGATAGTCGCCCCACATTGAGGATTCGCCTGGGGCGCCATCCCAACCATTCGGCCGATGATACACCGAATGTAGAATCAGGCCTTGATGATCGGGGGCGACACTGAGGTACGGATCGTCGAACAGCGCATCGGCGACGGTGAGGCCGGCATTCCAGTAGCAGTCGTCCTTGAGGTAGTGGCCGAGGCGCAACAGCCCCTGCGCGGCAATCGCGGCGGCGGAACTGTCAATGGGCTCGTGCCCGTTGAACGGGTCGCTCGGCCGGTCGCGCCAGGCTCCAAGCTCGACCAGGCCGGCCGCGCCGGTATCCCAATACGGGATACCATCGAGCGGCGTGTTGCCGATCCAGAAATCGCACGTGGCCCGCGCTGCCTTCTCCATTACGGCGCGGAACTCGGCGTGGCCATCGAGCGTGGCGAAGAACTCCAGTTGCTCGGCGAACCCGCACATGGCCCATGCCAGGCCGCGCGTCCAGGTGCTGAACGCCGAATAACCCTGCTGCGAGTTGGGACAGCGGTAATTGCCGTCGGTGGGATTGAAGATGCTCTCGTGCGCCACGCGCCCGCGCAAGTCGTAGACGTCGCGGCCTTCACCGTAATAGACCGAATACTTCGCCGTGGCGCGGGCATGGTCCATCAGCCGGTCGAGCAGCGAAATCCGCTGGTCGTTCTCGCCAGCCAGCGCGTGCCCCAGCCGGTGCGCCACCGCCAGAATGCGTAAGGAGCGAATGGTGTCCACGAACAGCGAGTGCGGGCCATTGAACGAATAGATATAGCCGCCACCATCGGCCGTCCGCGACCAGCGCGCCGCCTGTACGGCGCCGGATACCTTGAGCGCCAGTTCATAGAATCGGCGCTCCCAGGCATCCTCCGCTATGCGGCCTTCATTCTTTAAACGCAGCAGGTTGCCATACGTGCTGAGATTGTTGAAGCCGTGGTCGTGGATACCGGTGTGGCTGACGTGGATCGCCATCCGCTCCACCGTGTGCGCCCGGCCGATCTCGAGGAACTCGCGCTCACCCGTGGCGTCGAACTGCAGAATAGTCGCGCCCGTTTGGAAACCCTCCGTCCACTCCGTCCAACCGCGGCTGGTGTAACGGCCGTCAACGGTGAACACGGGCGAGCCTTGTGAGGGCTGCCAAGTCGCTTCGAGTGACTGAATCTTCTGCGCCGAAAGCTCGAACAGCCGGCGCAGCTTGCCCGCCAGCGCCGCAGGCGAGAGGTCGGAACGGATTTCCATGCTCGGGTAAGCTCATGGTAGCGCCAATGGCGGCGGGCGGCGCGGGACGGGATGCAATCCCGCCCAAACCGGGCTTGTTGTCGTCCGGGCCGGTCCAACCGGTCGATTCCACTCATCGGTACTAGTACTATAACCAAGGCAAGTATTGTGCGTTGGTTGACAGACCGCGTGGCGTGCCCGTATTCTAATAACAATTCGTGCGTCGCGACGGTTGCACTCTCGCAACGCGCATTTAGAAAGAGAGCATCGCTGTGAGAGGCCTTTGTGTTTGTGTGTTCGCGCTCTGCGTGGCACTCGTTGTACCCGCGTCCGCTAGCACTCTGTACACCAACGGACCGTACGGCCTTGCATATGCCGACTATCCAATAAACGAAGGGTATTCGGTGACGGACTCATTCACAGTAACAGGTGACGCCACCATGACGGGTTTCGACTTTCTCGCCTGGAATGTGTCCACCGACGAGGACGTGTCGGTCGAGTGGTCGATCGGAACTAGCCCTTATGCGAACGATGTAGCCTCCGGCGACGCCACCGGCCTGACTGACGTATACATTGACGAGTCCACAAGCTATCCGGGTAACTACAGATACATGGATACGGCCACCGGACTTGACGTATCGCTGGTTGCCGGCACTACGTACTGGTTCACACTTCAGGATTCCGTCGGTTCTGCAGTCGATGGCGATGGCAATCCCGACTTGGAGACCTGGGACGTAGACTACGGTCCTTCGACGGCATATCACAGCTCTTCTGGCCTTGATCCAGCAACATCCAATATGTTCGATATCAATGGCGACCCTGTCGTACCGGAACCGGGTAGCGTGGCTCTGATAGGCTGCGGAATTCTGGCGCTGGCCGGCGCGCTACGCCGCAAGACTCGGTAAGGCCGGCGTCCGTCTCGCTCTCAGCAATCGTCCGCCGGCTATGTCGGCAGCGAACTCAAGCCAGCGCGTCACTCCGAACTTGACACGTCCCATCCTTCGTCCTTACGCTGAAGGCACACCTTCCATGCACTCAAACCGTCTGGCCCTGGAAAAGAGTCCGTATCTGTTGCAGCACGCCCACAACCCGGTGGATTGGTACGCTTGGGGACCCGAAGCCTTCGCCAAGGCGCGCGCGGAGGATAGGCCCATCTTTCTTTCGATCGGCTATTCTACCTGCCACTGGTGCCATGTGATGGAGCGCGAATCGTTCGAAAACGAGGCGATCGCCGCGCAACTCAATCGCGATTTCGTGTCCATCAAAGTGGATCGGGAAGAGCGCCCGGATGTCGACCGGGTCTATATGGCTTTCGTGCAGGCCGCCACGGGTGGCGGAGGCTGGCCGATGTCGGTGTGGCTGACGCAGGAATTGCAGCCCTTCTTCGGCGGCACGTACTTTCCACCCGAAGACCGCCGCGGCCACGCCGGCTTTCCGAGCGTGCTCACGCAGATCGCGCAGGCCTGGCGCAGCGATCGCCGGCGCATCGCCGAATCGGCGCGCGAGGCGCTGGCGCAACTGGACAAGCAATCCGCCCTCGACGCCGCGCCCGCGGGCCGCCCGGCAATCGATTACGCCATGCTCGACAGTGGCTTCTCCATTTTCCACCGCACTTACAATTCCGAAATGGGAGGCTTCGGCCACGCGCCCAAGTTTCCGCGGCCGGCCGTCTTCGAGTTTCTGCTGCGCTATCACGCCCGCACCGGCAACCGCGACGCGCTGGATATGACGCTCCACACCCTGCGCAAGATGGCCGAAGGCGGCATCCACGATCAGCTCGGCGGCGGCTTTCACCGCTATTCGGTGGACGAGCGCTGGTTCGTACCGCATTTCGAGAAAATGCTCTACGACCAGGCCCAGCTTGCGACTACCTACCTCGAAGCCTTTCAGATCTCCGGCGACGAATTCTTCGCTCAGACCGCGCGCCGCATTCTCGATTACGTGCTGCGCGATATGGCCGCACCGGAGGGCGGCTTCTATTCCGCCGAAGACGCCGACAGCGTCATACACGCCGAAGAACCATCCCTCAAAGGAGAAGGCGCCTACTACATCTGGGCCGCCGACGAAATCCACTCGATCATCCCCGCGCCCGCCGCCGAATGGCTCGCCTTTCGCTACGGCGTGGCCGAGGGCGGCAACGTGGTGGACGATCCGCACGCAGAATTCTCCGGCCGCAACATTCTTTATCGGGCAGCCACCTTGGAAGAAACCGCCGCGCAGTTTGACCGGCCCGTGGAGGAGGTACGCGCCGCGTTGGAAACGGCCGGAGCCTCGCTGCTCGCCGCGCGCGCCAGTCGCGTCCACCCGCACCTGGACGACAAGGTCCTCACTGCCTGGAATGGCCTGATGATTTCCGCGTTCGCGCTCGGCGGCGCCGTCCTCGAAGAGCCGCGCTACTCCGCCGCCGCCCGCCGCGCCGCCGATTTCGCGCTCAGCCGCCTCCTCGATCCGGAGACTGGCCAGTTGCTGCGCCGCTATCGCGATGGCGAGGCGGCCATCCCCGGCTTCCTCGAAGACTACGCCTTGTTCACCCAGGGGCTACTCGACCTGTACGAAGCCCAGTTCGACCGGCGCGATCTGGAATGCGCCGTGCGCCTGGCCGAAAAGCAGAGTTCGCTGTTTGAAGATGTGGTTGGCGGTGGATTCTTTCACTCGCCGGCGAACGATTCGAGCCTCGTCCTGCGCCTCAAGGAAGACTACGATGGCGCCGAACCAGGCGGCAATTCCATTGCGATTCTCAATCTGCTTCGCCTCGCCCAGTTCACCGGCCGCACCGGCTTTCGCGCCTCCGCCGAGCGCGCCCTGTCGGCTTTCGCCTCGCGCCTGGCGCGCGTCCCCGTGGCCTTGCCGTCCATGCTCACCGCCTGCGAATTCTACCTGGCCGACCCACGCCAGATCGTCGTCGCCGGCCCACGCGACTCGGCCGCCACGCGCGGTCTGTTGCGCGCCTTCCACGCCCGCTTCGTCGCCAACCGCATCGTGCTGCTGATCGACAACGACGAAACCCGCCGCGCTCTGTCCGCCGGCATCCCCGCCATCGAAGCCATGCAGCCCCCCGCCGGCCAGCCGAGCGCTTATGTTTGCCGCAATTTCACTTGCCAGTTACCCGTCACTGAAGCTGCCCAATTGGCCGAATTGCTACAATAGAAACTCAATCGCCAAAATCTGCTGGGAGGAATTATGGAAAGACCGGGAGCTACTACCATGCGAGGCAACCCCCTGACCCTGGTCGGGCCGGAACTGAAAACCGGCGATGCCGCTCCGGATTTCAACCTGGTCGATGGCAGCCTGAAGCCTGTCACGCTGGCCGATACTGCTGGCCGTGTCCGCATCGTCAGTGTGGTGCCTTCGCTCGATACGCCGGTTTGCGACGCGCAAACCAAACGCTTCAATGAGGCCGCGGCCTCCCTGCCGGGCATCGACATTCTCACTGTTAGCATGGATCTGCCGTTCGCGCAGAAGCGCTGGTGCGGCGCCTTCGCCGTGGACAAGGTGAAGATGCTCTCCGACCACAAGGACGCTTCCTTCGGATCCAACTACGGTACGCTGATCAAGGAACTGCGGATCGAGAGCCGCGCTATTTTCGTGATGGACCGGAACAATCGGGTGTGCCACGCGGAATATGTGAAGGAAGTCGCCGATCATCCCGATTACGAGGCGGCGCTGCGGGCTGCGCGGGCGGCGTTCGACGCCAAGGCCTGATTTCGCGTCTGTTGGTGGGGCAGGCTTCAGCCTGCCAACGCCCGCTTATGGGCGCATTTTCCGGCGACTGCACTAGCTGTTTCCTGACAGGCCATGAGCTCTACCGGACCAACCCCGGCGTTGCGCGCCGAGCGGGTTCTCAACCGCGCGGTGGAAAGCCCGCTCGTGCGCGGCGGGCTGGTAGTGGTGGCCGGCCTCGTCGCTGGCAATCTGTTCGGCTTCCTGCGCGTGGCGCTGACGGCGTACCTGCTCGGCACGCATAGCCGCGCCGATTCGCTGGCCGTCGCGATGGGCCCGATCGACTCGCTGAACTCGGTCGTCATCAACGGCATCATATTCGCCTTCGTTCCCATGCTGACCGCGTCCGGTGAAGCCCGCCGAGCCGTTTTTGCACGCATCCTGCGCGTATTCGCCTGCGTGCTCGCCGCCATCGCGGCAGGTGTTATTATCGCCGCGCCGTGGCTGATGCGGGTTCTCGCGCCCGGCCTCAGCCCAGTCTATTTCGCCGACGCCGTCGTCAATCTGCGCATCTTCGCGCTCTCCACGTTCGCCGGCGGCGCCGCAGCCGTGTACTGCGCGTTCCTCTATACCGGCCGGCGCTTCGGCCCCATGGCTTTCTACCAGGGCGTGCTCAATGTGTTTACCATCGCCGGCGCGCTGGTGCTATGGCGAGCCATAGGCGTGTACGCCTTTGCCATCGGTTACACCGCGGGCGCCTTTGCCCAACTGGCCATCGTCTGGTTCGCCACGCGGCGAGACCTGGCGCACGCCACCGCCGAACCGTGTGCGATCTCCTGGCGCGAAATCGCCGCCAAGCCCGGCTTCTTCGTTTTCTACGCGGCGGCCCTTAGCCTGAACATCGTCTTCACACGCGCTTACGCCACTCACGCGGGGCCTGGGATGGCCGCCGCTCTCGACTACTGTATGCGCGGTGTGGGCGTGCCGCTGGCGCTGTTGGTCAGCCCCATTTCCACTTCGCTGTTGCCGGAAATCAGTCGCCTGCGCAGTCTCGCGCGCATGCGCGATGCCTTCCGCCTCATCGATCGGACGGTCGTGCTAACCGCGCTGGCCGCCGTCGCCGGTTGCGGCTTCGCCATTCTGTTTCGCCACCCCGCCATCCGAATCGCTTTTGAGCGCGGCAGCTTCACCGCCGAGTCTACCAACCTGGTGGCCGCGGTGTTTCTCGGCTTGGGCCCCAGCCTGGTCGGCTGGAGTTTGATGGAAGTGACTGCGCGCGCGCTGTTCGCCTTGGATCGCCCCTGGCCGCCGGTCATCGCCGCCATGGTCCCCCTGCTGCTCAACGTCGCCATCACCATGCGCTTCCGCTCGTTCCGTCCCGAATGGATCGGCCTCGGCGCCAGCCTCGGTCTCATGGCCGGCTTCGTAGTCCTATTCGCCCTCGCCCACACCGGCCGCCGCCGCTGGTTGGAACCGGCGTCTGCGTTGGCGCCGGAGAGCGCGTAGAATAACTCCTGCTGGAGTGTCGAGCTGGTCGGTGACCCGTGCGCCGCTCGCGAGCGACACTCGCCTCAACTTATCCTTTTCTCTTCCGATAGCTCCGCGCCAGTTCCATGTAGACGCCTAAGTCGCGGTCCAGGTCGGATTGGGTGCCGTCGAAGTAGA
>CAZFOP010000057.1:0-12799 GCA_964520085.1 uncultured Solibacteraceae bacterium
ATCGCGTCGAACTGCAGGCCTTGCAGGCCGCGGTGACGGCCTCCCAGTCGGCTGGCGACAACGCCTGGATGCTGGTCAGTTCGGCGCTGGTGCTGATGATGACCGGGCCCGGCCTGGCCCTTTTCTACTGCGGTCTGGTGCGCAAGAGAAACGTCCTCGGCACCATGATGCAGAGCTTCTCCATGATGGCGGTGATCACGCTCATCTGGGGAGTCTGCGGCTATAGCCTGGTCTTCGCCAAGGGCAACCCGTTTATCGGCGGCCTGGACTATCTGTTCCTGCGCGGCGTGGGTGCCGATCCGAACCCGCTCTACGCTCCCACCATCCCCCATCAGACGTTCATGATCTATCAGCTCATGTTCGCCGTCATCACGCCGGCGTTGATTACCGGTGCGTTTGCCGAGCGCGTGCATTTCAAGGCCATGGTCATGTTTTCGGTGCTGTGGACCTTCTTCGTCTACTTCCCAACGGCGCACATGGTGTGGGGCACCGGCGGCTTTCTCAACGACTACCTCGGCGGCCAGTACCGGGTGTTCGATTTCGCCGGTGGCACGGTGGTACACATCACCAGCGGATTCTCGGCGCTGGTGACCGCGCTATACATCGGCAAGCGGGCCGGCTATCCGCACGAAAAATTCGTGCCGCACAACCTGGTGCTGGCGTTCGTTGGCGCATGCCTGCTGTGGGTGGGTTGGTTCGGCTTCAACGCCGGCAGCGCGCTGGCGGCATCCGCGCTGGCTACCAGCGCCTTCGTCGCCACCCACTTCGCCGCCGCGGCGGGGGCTGTCGGCTGGATGGCGGCCGAGCGCGTGCGTAAAGGGCAAGCGAGCGCGCTGGGTGCTATCTCCGGCGCGGTTGCCGGACTTGCCACGGTCACCCAGGGCGCTGGCTTCGTGCAACCGTTCAGCGCCGTAATCATCGGCCTGATCGCGGGCGCGACTTGCTACTTCATGGTCACCACGGTGAAGGAGCGGTTCCGCTACGACGATTCGCTGGACGTCTTCGGCGTTCACGGCGTCGGCGGTTTCGTGGGTTGTCTGCTCACGGGCGTATTCGCCACGCGGGCGGTCAATTCGGCGATCAAGGTGGGTGGCTGGATCGACGGCAACCCGGCGCAGGTGCTGCATCAACTCTTCGGCGCCGGAATCGGCATCGCCCTGGGCGTGGTGGGCACGCTCGCCGCGCTGAAGATTACGGAACTGGTGACGCCGGTGCGCATGAACGAAGGCGAGGAAGCCACCGGCATGGACCTTTCGCTACACGGCGAGGAAGGCTACAATTTCGAGGGGTAAGTCCAATGGTCAAAATTGAGGCTTTCATCCAACCCTCCAAGCTGGAGGCGGCCCGCGAGGTGCTCCAGAGCATTGGCATCGACGGTCTCACCGTCAGCGAGGTGCGCGGCCACGGCCGCCAGAAGGGCCATCGCGAGGTCTACCGCGGCCGTGAGTACGACGTGGATTTCATCCACAAGCTCAAGCTCGAAACGGTAGTGCCCACCGCCCGCAAGGACGAAGTGGTCGCCGCGCTGGTCGAGGCCGTGCGCACCGGCGCCATCGGAGACGGCAAGATCTTCGTCTCCGCGGTGGTCGACGCCGTCCGAATCCGCGACGACGCTCGCGGCGAATCGGCCCTATAATGTGCTAATGGCTTGGAAGTTAGCAGGAGCCGTAATGGCCCTTCTGCTGTTCCGCTTTTTCGGTGGTCGCGAGCGGAGAGCCCGGGCTCGATGTTTTGCTGCTGCGCGCGCCTGCAGACAGAAGAAGTGGCCGCTAGCGGCTCAGTTCTTTCGCGAAGCGTACGAGATTGCCGACAAGCTGAAGGAGCCTTTGCGTTCCAAGACACAGTGCCAAATCGAGGCCCAGTGGGCACCGCTCCTTTACCGCCAGGGCGAACTGCCGGCTGCGGAGGACATGTTTCGTCGAAGTTCGCGGACGGGGGCGAAGCACTATGCGCCGGGATCAGAGATGCTCATCATCAACTCCGTGTTCTTGGGCGATATCTGTGTCGACGAAGAGCGCTACGCCGAGGCCGAGATCCATTATAGGCAGGCACTGGAGGCTGACGAGTCGAGCGACAACCTCGCAGGGATGATCCGCGAGGTGGAGGCGCTGAGTCATATATTGATCCGCCAGGACCGCCCGTTAGAGGCCCTTCCGCTGGTGGAACGCGCCGTTGAACTGGAGACTCGAAGCGCTCGTGGGTTCGCTCAGAAACAGGGCATGGATCCAGATCGATACCGACTGACCCCAACCAGCTTGCCTGCATTCCATTTTTGCCGCGGTGAGTTCGATGAAGCTGCACGCCTATACGGCAGCCAAATAGCGAACTGGAAGTCGCGAGCGAACAGACCGGGCAACGTCGACCTGGGATACCTGAACGTGCAGCTCGCGCTCAGCGAATGGCGTCTGGGCCATCTAGACGAAGCGATCCGTGCCTATGATGAAGCCGCCAAGGAGTTTGAGCGCGAGTGGTGCGAAGGACATCCCAAAGCGCTGGCTGCGCGAAAAGCCAAATCCGCAGTCGTCGAAGCGCGCGACGGCGCTCGCGGCGAGTCCGCGCTATAGATTCCGCTGATGGCCGCAATAGACGCCGGCCGGGAGCATCGATTCGCGGCTTCCCTATAATGGTGATATGTGTGGAATCGTCGGTTACGTCGGGCATCGCAAGGCGGTGCCAATCATCCTGGAGGGGCTGAAGCGGCTGGAATACCGCGGCTACGATTCAGCCGGGCTGGCCGTGTATGGCGAGGATCACAACCTGGCCGTGCGCCGCGCCAAGGGTAAACTGCGCAACCTGGAAGATACCATCCGCCTGAGCCCGGTGGATGGCTCGTTCGGTATCGGCCACACACGCTGGGCAACCCATGGCCGCCCCACCGAAGAGAACGCTCATCCACACAGCGATTGCAAAGGCACTCTGGTCGTGGTGCATAACGGAATCGTCGAAAACTACCTGACGCTCAAGCATCAGTTGCAGGCCGAAGGCCATGTGTTTCGCACCGAAACCGATACCGAGATCATCGCCCACCTGATCGAGAAGCACTTCACCGGCAACCTGGAAGAGGCTGTGCGGGCGGCCGTCGCCGAGCTCGCCGGCGTATTCGCGCTGGCCGTGATTTCGAAAGCCGATCCGGAAAAGATCGTCGCCGCGCGCAATGGCCCGCCGGTCGTCATCGGCATCGGCGACAACGAGTACTTCGTCGCCTCCGACGTGCCCGCCATCCTCAGCCACACGCGCGACATGTTCTTCCTGGCCGATGGCGACATGGCCGTCCTCACGCCGGCCGGCGTGCGCTTGAGCGACCTCCAGGGCCGGCCCGTGAACCGGCAGGTCACCCACGTGTTGTGGGATCCCATTATGGCTGAGAAGGGCGGCTACAAGCATTTCATGCTCAAGGAAATCTTTGAGCAGCCGCGCGCCGTGCGCGATACCATGATGGGCCGCGTAGGGCAGGAAACGGGCCGCATCTTTTTAGATGAAATGGACATCCGCCCGGCCGAGTTCGCCCGCTTCCGCCAGGTGAAAATCATCGCATGCGGTACCAGTTGGCACGCCGGTCTGGTCGGTAAGATCATGATCGAGAAGCTGGCTCGCATTCCGGTCGAGGTCGATTACGGAAGCGAATTCCGCTACCGCGATCCGATCATGACCGATGACACGCTGACCGTGGTCATCTCGCAATCCGGCGAAACCGCCGACACGCTGGCCGCCCAGCGCGAGGCAAAACAGCGCGGGTCGAAGACGCTGGCCATCTGCAACGTGGTCGGCTCGATGATCACGCGCGAAGCCGCCGGCACCATCTACACGCACGCAGGGCCGGAAATCGGCGTGGCTTCCACCAAGGCCTTCACCTGCCAGTTGAGCGCGCTGTTTATCCTGGCGATGTACCTTGGGCAGTCCAACGGGCATCTCGACGAGAACACCTCGCGCGCGCTCATGCAGGAGGCGTTGAGGATTCCCGGCAAGCTGGAGACCGTGCTGGCGCACGATGCGGTCTACGAGGCACTGGGGAAGGAGTTGCACCGCGCCACCGACTTCCTTTTCCTCGGCCGCGGCCAGCATTTCCCGATCGCGCTCGAGGGCGCGCTGAAGCTGAAGGAAATCTCCTACATTCACGCCGAGGGCTACCCGGCCGGAGAAATGAAGCACGGCCCCAATGCGTTGATTGACGAGAAGCTGCCCGTGGTCGTGCTGGCTACGCGCGACGAATCGAGCGAAGAGAGCCGCCTGCTGTATGAAAAGACGGTCTCCAATATCCAGGAGGTCAAGGCGCGCGAGGGAATCGTGGTGGCCCTGGTCACGCAGGGCGACGAGCAGGTGCCCAGGATGGCCGACCATACCATCGAGATCCCGCCATCGCTATCGCTGTTGAGCCCAATCCTGGAAATCGTGCCGCTGCAGTTGCTGGCGTATCACATTGCCGTGCGGCGCGGTTGCGACGTGGATCAACCTCGCAACCTGGCCAAGAGCGTGACGGTCGAATAACGTGCCGCTTACGCAGTTCCTCGACCGCATCGAGGTGCCGACGCGAGGCAAGGGACTGTATGAGATCACCGGCGCGCTCGCCAGTTGGGTGGAGGCTCGCGGTGTCGCCGCCGGCCTGCTTACCCTGTTCGTGCAGCACACCTCGGCCTCGCTCACCATTCAGGAAAACGCCGACCCGGACGTGATGCACGATCTCAACCAGTTCTTCAACCGGCTGGTGGCCGAGGACAGCCGGCTCTACCGTCATACCGTCGAGGGGCCGGACGACATGCCCGCCCACATCCGCGCAGCGCTCACACAGGTGCAACTTTCCATTCCCGTGGAGCGCGGCCACATGGCGCTCGGCGCCTGGCAGGGCATCTACCTGTTCGAGCATCGCGCCGCGCCGCACCGCCGCAGCGTCAAACTGCACTTGATCGGCGATTGACGCACAGTGGCGTATGCTTCTAACGTAGCTGAAGAAGTAAGTTACAGGTCCGGCACAGGCGGCGTCAGGGGCGGAGCAAGCCCGCGTGTCTGGTGGTGCGGCCATCCATCCGGCGAATCCGCTTGGCGCGTTGCGCCACATGGCGCGTGAAGTGGATGCCCTGCGCGGCTTGCACGAACCAACCCGCTGATCCAGATTCAGTCTCACGAACCGCCGGAACAACAAGGTAAACTCCGGTTGCTCCATCGGCATCCGCTCGCTGCGGATCGAGTGAAGCACCCGCAGCAGCAGGGCCCACGGCAGTTTCTCCGGATGAACCAAACGCCGCCCCAGTTTGGAGTACCAGCGGACGAAACGGCCGATCGACTGCCGCAAGACCTGGCTGGCCATGAACCGAATGAGCTGTAACGGGCGATCCGCATTCATCCTGAATTCCGAAATTAACTTCGGCGAAGTCGCATTTCCAAAGCGGAGCACCATGAAACAACAGCCGCTTGTATCAGGGCACGGCTCAAGCCGTGCCCTGATACAAGGCGTTTGACTTCGGAATTCAGGTTTATACGAGCCTCCAATGACCAGTAGCTGTACAACGTGCTCTGGTTGAGGTCCCGCCTGCGCGCCGGACAAAGACGCTGCCAAATGTTTTGCGGATACGGTGCAGACTGACTTCTTCAGCAAGGTCGCTGGTTTACCCGTACCGCGCGGCGTTGCGCGCGGCCAAAAGCCATCGCCATCGCCCGTTCGCCCTACTCGCGCCCCAGCGCTCTCTTGCGCGCTTCCACCCAAACCGGAAACACTTCCGGGTTTTCCAGCCACACCAGCATCCACTGCGTCATCTCTTCTTTCAGTGCCCGTTTTTCGGCGCTGCTGCGTGCGTTGCCCGCGGTGAACTTCGCGCGATCCTTGGCGGCGATCACCTGCCGGCGCGTATAGCGTGCGCGCTCGCGGTCCCCCGCAATCCCGGCGGCGAGGTACACGTCCAACATCTCGCGCAAGGAGCTTTCCAACTCCTCGAAGGTGTGCTGACGGATGCCGGCCCACGGCTGGTCGAAAGGAATCCCGGTCGCCTGCAGCAGGTCGCGCAGGTAGCTATCGGAGACCGGCGCCAACTCCGTGCGCGCCTCCAGCCAAACCTCTCCCGTAATCCGCGCGGGCTGCCGCAGCGCCAGGTACTCGCCCAGCCGCCGCTTGGTGGAAGGCCGTGCCGTGGCGCACGCAGTCTTGCGTTGAGGGTCGAGAGTCGTCTCGACCTTTCTTCGCGTCGGCGAGTCGATAGACGTCGGGCTACTTTTTCTTGCCACGGCGGTACACCGCAACGGCGGCCTGGTGGGCTGCCATGTTGCTCGAAAACTGGTGCGCGCCCGAGCCATCCGGCCGCAGCACGAAGTAGAGCGCATCGGTATCGACCGGCGCCAGCACGGCGCGCATCGCATCCAATCCGGGATTGGCGATCGGCCCGGGCGGCAAGCCGGCGTTCCGGTAGGTGTTGTACGGGTTGCCGCTATCGAGATCCGAGCGGTGAATTGTGCCTCGGTAGCGTTGCTCCACCAGCGCGGCGTAAATGGTGGACGGGTCGCAATCGAGCGCCATGCCCAGCCGCAATCGGTTGACGAACACGGCGGCCACCCGCGGCCGCTCCTCGGGCAGCTTACTCTCTTTTTCGACCAGCGACGCCAGGGTTACCGTGCGATGCACGAGCGCCTCGGTTCCCAGACTGCTCCAGGCCCTGCGGAAGCGCGCTGTCATCAGGTGGCACAGCTCGCCGGCATGGGTGTGGCGTCCCACGCGGTAGGTGCTTGGAAACAGGTAGCCCTCGAGCGAGGGCGCATCCGGGTCGAGCGCACGAATGAGGGACGGGTCGCGGGCCGCTTCGAGGAATTCGGGCACGGTGCAAAGTCCCAGGTTCGCCGCCGCAGCCGCGATGTCGAACATGTTCTTGCCTTCCGGGACCACCAGCGTGTAATAGAATGCGTCGCCGCGTGCGATGCGTCCGAAAACCTCGAGCGGAGACGCCTCCCGCGTGAACCGGTATTCGCCGGCGGCCAGCACGCGAATGGGCAAGAGCGCACGTATTAATAGAAAATCCCACTGGCTGCGGATCACGCCGGCCTGGGCCAGCGACGAAGCCATCGCGACCGAGCTGGCGCCGCGTGGAAAGTCGACGAAGGTTTCCGCGCCGAAGCCTTTGTAGGGTTGCGTGATCCGCCAAGCGCACCAGCCGGCGGCGGCCCCAAGAGCCAGCATCACGATGGCGAGACGGCGCACGAGTTTCATAGGGAATCGAGGTAGCTCTGCAGCAGGATGACGGCGGAAAGCCGGTCGACCGCAGCGGCGCGCTTCGCAATACTGATACCGCTCGAGCGCAGCACGCGGCCGGCTTCCACGCTGGTCAGCCGCTCATCCCACAGCTTCACCGGCAGGCCCGTGCGCCGCTCCAAATCGCCCGAGAATTCGCGCACCCACGCCGATTGGCGGCCTTCGTTGCCGCCCATATTGATCGGGTTGCCCATCAGGAACAGGCCGACCTCGCGCTCGCGCGCCAGCCGCTCCAGCAGATCCAGGTCGGCGCGCTTGTTGGTGCGGTCGATGTTGGGAAGGCCTTGCGCCGTGACGCGCAACGGATCGCTGATCGCGAGGCCGATGCGCCGCTTGCCGAGATCGAGCGCCAAAATGCGGGAGATAGAACCGGTCAATTCTATTACATTATAGACGCGCGCGTGCTACATTCGAGACAAAAGGTCGGTTTCGCACCGTGGCGTTGATCACTCAGTCCGGCACCGCCGCCAGCGCGGCCAAAGCCGCGCACGACGCCCGCCAGCTTGCCACGCCCATTGTGGCCATCGGCGTCGTCATCGCGGTGCTCTACTACGGCCGCGTGTTCTTTATCACCTCGATCGTCGCCGTTGTCATCGCATTCATTTTGGAGCCCTTTGTATCCCTCCTCACGCGCATTCGTTTTCCGCGTCCGCTGGCCAGTTTTGTCGTGTGTACCGTGGCGCTGCTGGCTCTCTATGTGATAGGCGCAGGCGCTTACGCGCAAGTTGCCGTGCTGATGGGCGACCTGCCGCGCTATGGCGAGCGCATCGGCCAGATCGTCGAAGGCGTACAGCAAAGAGTGGATGATACCGAGCAGCAGACGTTGCGCCTACTGGCTCCCAATAAAGCTATCCCGCCGCCCCCGCAGCCACCACGCGCGGGCAAGCGCTCCCGGACGCAGCCCGCCACCGCCCAGCCCGCCGTGATCCCCGAAGTGCGCATTCACGAAGAGCGAACGCCGGTGGCCGATTTTGTTTCCGCCAAACTGGGCTCCGTTTACCAGATCCTGCTGACCGTTTCCTTCGTGCCCTTTCTGGTCTACTTTATGCTGAGTTGGCATGACCACCTCAACCGCAGCTTCCTCCAGTTCTTTCACGGCGAAGATCGCCTGGTAGCCGCGCGCAGCCTGCAAGGCGTGGCCGAAATGGTGCGCGCCTTCGTGGTAGGCAATTTCGTGCTGGGCTTCGTGCTGGCCGTGTCGAGTTCGCTGATCTTCTGGGCCATGCGGCTGCCCTACCCCATGCTGGTGGGGCCGCTGAGCGGACTTCTCAGCCTGGTGCCCTATGTCGGCCTGCCGCTCGCCATGGCGCCGCCGTTGTTTTCGGCCTTGGCGATCAACCGCGTCCCCATCTACGCCGGCGTGATCGGCGTGGTGGCCGCGCTGCACCTGGTGGCGCTCAACCTGCTATACCCGAAGGTGGTGGGCTCGCGCGTCCATCTCAATCCGCTGGTGGTTACGTTTTCGCTGATGCTCTGGGGCTTTTTGTGGGACGCACCGGGCCTCCTGTTGGCAATTCCGATCACCGCCGCGGTCAAAGCCGTGTGCGATAACATCACAGGCCTGCGCCCCGTCGGCAAGTTCCTGGGCGACTAGTTCCATGACCGCCAGCCCCGATCAAGCCGTTCGCTGGAAGTGGTGGGGCCGGTTTCAACCTGCCAACGCCCGCTTGCGGGCGCGTTTTTTCGCGTCTTCCCATGCTCGCGCCTCCAAACGGGCCCGCAACCAAGAGAAGCGGCCATTTCTCAAAGAGGCCAATTCAAAGGTTGAAGAAAGGTTCTGCGTGATCCCCATGTACTCCCGTTTCCTGCTCGCTTCGCTGTTCGCTCCGCTGTTGGCTCTCGCTGCCGATCCTGTCGCGCCCAGCTCCGGTCTCGACCCGAGTTCGATCGACCAATCGGTGAATCCCTGTGTCGACTTTTATCAATATGCCTGCGGCAAGTGGATCGCGCAGCACCATCTTCCGCCCGACCGCTCGCGCTTCGCGCGCTTCACCGAGCTGAGCGAGCGAAACGAGAATGTGTTGCTCGACATTCTGGAGGGTGCCGCGCTGATGAAGGTAGTCGCCGGCAGCCCACAGCAGAAGCTCGGCGATGAGTTCAATAGTTGCATGAACACGGCGGCGATCAATCAGCAGGGCATTGCGCCGATAAAGCCCGAGTTGGACCGGATCGCCGCGATCGCGACCCACCGCGATATCTTCGACGAAACAGTGCGCCTGCACCTCATCGGAGTTCCTGCGTTCTTCATATTCGACTCACAGCCCGACTTCAAGAACTCCAGCCGCACCGTCGCCAACATTCAGCAGGGCGGCCTTTCGCTACCCGACCGCGATTACTATCTGAAGACCGATCCGAAGTCGGTGGAGATTCGCCAGCGCTACGTGGAGCATGTCGCGAAGATGCTGACGCTGGCGGGCGCGCCGGCCGAAGCGGCCAAATCTCACGCTCAGATGGTGCTCGACCTGGAGACTATCCTGGCGCAGAACTCGACCGACCGCGTCCGCATGCGCGACCCGCTCGAGCGGTATCACATGATGACGCGCGCCGAGTTGGCCTCGCTGGTGCCTTTCGATTGGGACGGCTATTTCAAAGCCATGCGCGCGCCGGACTTCGAATCGCTCAATGTGAGCAATCCCGACTTCCTGCGCGGCATCTCGGCCGGCATCGTCGATCGGCCGATCGAAGCGTTCCGCGCTTATCTCGCCTTCCATTTCCTGCACCGCTACGCCGGCCTGCTTTCCTCTCCGTTCGAAGACGAGGACTTCGATTTCTGGGAGCGGTACCTGACCGGTGCCCGCGAGCCGCGCCCGCGCCAGTTCCGCTGCGTGCAAATTATCGACCGTGGCCTGGGCGATCTGCTGGGGCAGGAATACATCGCCCACGCTTTCGGCCCCGATGCCAAACGCCAAATCACCGACCTCGTCGACCAACTCGAGAAGGCCATGGGCCAGGACATCCAAACCTTGCCCTGGATGACGGAAGATACCAGGAAGGCCGCGCTCGCCAAACTCGCCGCCATCACCAACAACGTAGGCTACCCGAAGAGGTGGCGCGATTACAGCGCGGTGAAGATCGTGCCTGGCGACTTCCTGGGCAACGGCATGCGCATGGCCGAGGCCGCCGTCCAGCGGGAGCTCGACAAGATCGCCAAGCCCACCGACAAGACCGATTGGCGCATGACGACTCCCACCGTGAATGCCTTCTACTCTTCCTCGCTCAACAGCATCAATTTTCCGGCCGGCATCCTGCAACCGCCGTTCTTCGATCCGCACCGCGACATGGCTTTGAACTATGGCGCCATCGGCGCCGTAATCGGCCACGAAATGACGCACGGCTTCGACGACCAGGGCCGCAAATACGATGGTGACGGCAATCTGCGCGATTGGTGGACGCCGACCGATGGCGCAGCCTTCGAGAAACGCGCCGCCTGCATCGCCGATCAATACTCCGCCTTCACCGCCGTGGACGACGTGAAGGTGAACGGCAAGCTGACCCTCGGCGAGAACACCGCCGATAATGGCGGTGCCCGCGTCGCTTACATGGCCATGGAGAATGCGCTAAACGGCCAAGGTGCCGCCATCGGCGGATACACGCCCGAGCAGCGCTTCTTCCTCGGGTTTGCCCAGGTCTGGTGCCAGAGCCAGTCGCCGCAGGCCGCTCGCCAACAGGCGCTTACCGATCCGCACGCCCCCGGCCGTTTCCGTGCCATCGGCACTATCGAGAACATGCCGGAATTCCAGCAAGCCTTCTCCTGCAAAGCTGCCCAGCCCATGGTCAGCCCCAACGCCTGCCGTGTCTGGTAACCGCTACCGCTCCGCTGCACCTACCCATCCTCGCTGCGCGAGCCTTCCATCGCCTCCAGCAGCCGCGCATACCCGGCGCGGCTGACCGGCAGACGGGTGCCGTCGGTCAGAATCGCCAGCCGACTCTCCTTGCCGTATGGTTCAATGCGGGCCACGCGTTCCAGGCTGACGATCGCCGAACGGTGGATGCGCACGAAGCGCCGGCCGTCGAGCTGCCCCTCGATTTCCGCGATCGGCTGCTGTTTCAGGTAGCTCTTGCCCCCGCTGTGCAGGGCGATGTAATCGTCCTGCGCTTCCACGTAGTCGAGTTTGTCGAGCGGGATCACGTGTACCCGCGCACCGTCACGCACCACAATGCGATCCACCCGCTGCTCCGGCGGCCGCGCCACCGGCGGGGCGTGTTCACCCAACCGCGCTCGCGCCCTCTCCAGCGCCCGCTCGAAACGCTCCGCGCTGAACGGCTTTAGCAGGTAGTCCACCGCGTGCGCGTCGAATGCTCGCATGGCGTATTCGTCGTAGGCCGTCACGAACACTACCGCCGGACCGGCGTCAATCAGTTCCAGCACCTCGAATCCGTCCAACTTGGGCATCTGGATGTCCAGGAAGACCAAATCGGGCGCTGTTTCCCCAATCGCCTTGACGGCTTCGAAGCCGTTAGCGCATTCGGCGACGATTTCGATTTCCGGATGCGCCCGCAGCATTTCGCGCAGGTACCCGCGCGCTAGAGCCTCGTCATCCACGATCACGGCTTTGAGCGGCGTTGCCTGCACCTTACATGCAACTGTAGCAAGCCTGCCGCCGGGCGTGGCGTGGCCCCGGTGTGTGTCACCGATGGCCACCAGCGGCCCGCTTCGCTTGTAAAGCAAGGTATTGACCGTATGAAAAGGTTCCGTATGTGTGAATTACTGTTTGCAAAAAATGCCTATATACCGTATTTACATCGCATTCAGTGTATCTTGAATAGTACCAAAAATTACGGTCATCATGTCGCGGTGCAGAGAAACGGAGGGGGCCGCAATCAGTAGACCTGCGTAGACTCACTAAGAGATTCGCAGCAGCCATGGCACAAGTTGCTGGGATGCGTCCCCCAGATTTATTTGCCCTGCACGGCTAAGGATTCCGCCACGGCTGCCGATAACTCCTGTAGCCATGCATCGCAGAGAAGTCAGGCGGAGTTCGCAGACCGGGTGGGGCATGGACCGCGAGAGTGCGGGCCCGCGGGAAGACTGGACGGATCTGCTCAAGACCTGCGCGCAGCGAACCGAGGAGATGCGCGCCGAGCACCGCAGCCGGGCCGGACTGGATGAAACCGAGGAGATTGTATTCGCGCTGGCGCTGGCCGTCGAGCAGCGCGATGCTAATACGGGCAATCACTGCGAGCGCCTGAGTTTCATTAGCGTTGCGCTCGGTGTCGCCTTGGGACTGGATCGGATGAGCCTGTTGGCGCTCTATCGCGGCGGCTATCTCCACGACGTTGGAAAAGTCGGGATTCCCGATGCCATCCTTTTCAAGCCCGACAAACTGACGGCGGAAGAATGGGTGACAATGCGTAGTCACACCGTTCGCGGAGAAGGGATCTGCCGTCATCTGAAGGCTCTCAGCCCGGTGTTACCCATCATTCGTCACCATCATGAGCGGTGGGACGGCTCTGGGTACCCAGACGGTCTTCGGGGCGACCAAATCCCCCTGTTGGCGCGCATTTTGCAGATCGCCTGTTGGGGCCGGCGAAAAACGGCGCCATTTCAGCCGGAGTTGGCCAGCGCCAGCG
>CAZFOP010000058.1:0-12660 GCA_964520085.1 uncultured Solibacteraceae bacterium
CGTTGGTGTTGGGCCCGGCATTGGCCATGGAAAGCACGCCCGGCTTGGTGTGCTTCAGCTCGGCGTGAAACTCGTCGGCAAACTTGTACCCTGGGCCGCCGCGGCCTGTTCCCTCCGGATCGCCACCCTGGATCATGAAGTCCGGGATCACGCGATGAAAAATCGTGCCGTCGTAAAACGGCTTTCCAGTCTTGGTTCCCTCGGCCAGGGAGACGAAGTTCTCCACGGTCTTGGGCGCTTGGGAGGCAAACAGACGGATCTTGAACTTGCCTTCGGTGGTATCGAAAACAGCGTAAATTTCGTTGGCCATCACAGCGATTGTAGCAAGCCGGTAAGAGCCGGGCCGAAACGGACGATATGATACACTGTGAGCCGGCCCCACCTTATGTATGCGATCCCGATTATCCCGGCCGTGGATATGCCCTGATGCGCCCCGAACAGCCGCAGCCGCTCACCCGCGAGGAACATCTGGAGTTGGGCCGCGAGCTGAAGCAAGCCCGCGTCAAACTGAGCGAGCTGGCCTCCCTGGTGGTGGAGGTTTACGGGCCGCAAAACCACGCGGCTTTTACGTTTCAGAAGATCGTTGAGGCGCTCGACACCCTGAGCGAGGACATGCAAGTGCAGGCGGCCGAGGATCTGCGCGGACAGCCGGTGGAAGGGCTTTACAACTGAGCGGCCAACTCTCAATGGAATCGAACGAGCGGAGATGACCGTTTTCCGGGATATACGACGTCGCAACAGAGCGCTGAGCGAGGAACAGGCGCGTGAGATTCTGGCGCGGGCGGAGCATGGCGTGTTGTCCACCCTGGGCGCTGACGGATGGCCGTATGGTGTCCCCGTGAACCACGTGCTGTCTGGGGACGTACTCTACGTGCATTGCGCCTTGGAGGGGCACAAGGTGGAGAACATCGCCCACGAAGAGCGCGTCTCTTTCTGCGCCGTGGCGAGTGCCACGGTGTTGCCAGCCGAGTTGTCTACCCTCTATGATAGTGCCATTGTATTCGGCCGGGCGGCCCTGGTGACCGATCCGGCGGAGAAGCGGCAAGCTCTGGAGTTGCTGGCCATTCGTTTCTGCGGGGGGATGACGCCCGAAGCGGAACACACGATCGCCACCTCCGGCCCCGTGACGGCCCTGGTGCGCATCCGCATCGAACGAATCACCGGCAAGGCCCACCGTTCCTCCTGACCGAGCGTTCGACCATCGGAGCCCGGCCAATCGGCCTGGGGCGCGCCAGAGCCAGCCCCGATCTTACTCGCCGATTTCGCGGCGGATCGAATCGGCGATGCTGGCAGTGAAGGTATCCACGTGGGTCTGGTCGGCGGCTTCCACCATCACGCGCGCCAATAGTTCGGTGCCGGAGTAACGGACCAGCACGCGTCCCGATCCGGCCATGGTTTCTTCGGCGCGCTGAATTTCGCGGTTCACCGAAGGCACGCCGGCGAAATCTCTCTTCTCGCGTACGCGGATGTTGACGAGCTTCTGCGGATAGACACGCAAGTCGGCGGTCAACTCGTCCAGGCCAACACCGGCGCGGTGCGCGATTTCCAGTATGCGCAGTGCGGTGAGCAAACCATCGCCGGTGGTCGCGCAATCGCGGAAGATGACGTGCCCGGACTGTTCGCCGCCGAGCGCCGCGCCCAGGCGGACCATTTCCTCCAGCACGTACTTGTCGCCCACGGGAGTGCGTACCATGCGAATGCCATCGCTCGCCAGGGCTTTTTCCAGACCCAGGTTCGACATCACGGTGGACACCACGGTGCCACCCGGCAGCTTACCGGCGGCCTTCATGGCGCGCGCGGCCATCAGCAGTACCGCGTCGCCATCGACGATTCTGCCCGATTGCGCAACGAAGATGGCGCGGTCGGCATCGCCATCGAATGCCACGCCGAATTCGGACTTCGTCTCCACTACCATCCGGCTCAGCGCATCCACATGCAGCGCGCCGCAGTTCAAATTGATGTTGCGGCCATTGGGTTGGCAGCCGGTTTCGACCAACTCGGCGCCCAGGCGGCGGAAGAGATCGGGCGCCAGTTGCCAGGCAGCGCCGTTGCCGCAATCGATCGCCAGCCTGACGCCATCCAGGCGCACCGAAATGGTGGACAGCAGGAACTGCAAATACTCGCGATCCAGCCCTTCCTCGGCCACCAACTCGGTCTGCCGCGGCTCAATGGCACCGGCGCGCAACGCGAGAATCTCCTGTTCGATCGCGTCCTCTTCCGCGTCCGGCAATTTGAAGCCGCTGTGGCTGAATACTTTGATGCCATTGTCCTGGTACGGATTGTGCGAAGCCGAAATCATCACGCCGGCGGCGAACGGGCCGGTGCGCGTCAGGTACGCTACTCCCGGCGTGGTGATAACGCCGGCGTAGCGCACTTTCGCGCCTCGGCTGGCCAGGCCGGCGGCGGCGGTGGCGGCAATCCATGCGCCGGATTCGCGCGTGTCGGCGCCGATCAGCACCTCGGGGTTCGCATGCGTGCGCGCCGCATCGTCGCCGAGAGCCACGCCAAACGCATAGACCGTGGCCGCATCGAGCGGGTACCTGCCGGCCACACCGCGAATTCCATCGGTCCCAAAGAGTTGTTTCGCCACCGAAGTTAGCAGTCTCCTATTCTTTCGTCATGGTCACCGTGACGGTGACGGCGGGCGTCGAGCGGAAGCGCACGAATGAATCGCCGGCAAAGGCGTTTACCTGGAATCGTCCGGTGGTGGTGAGAGAGGAAACATCCACTGGGTCGGTGAGCACGGAATTGACGTGTGCCACGTGGCTCTGGGGCCCAAGAATCGCCAGTCGCGGCGGCTCGGCGGTGGCGCTGGCTACGCGGTAATGGTCGTGGTTCTCGCCGCGGAAGCGCACCACCACCGGGACGCTGCGCTCCAGGCGCTGTTCGAACGCGATGCGCACCTGCGATGGAATGGCGCGCACAAGATGGACGCCGCGGGACAGGCGAACATTGGCGGCGCCAATCGGGAATGTGCGTTCGCCCGGCACCGCGTTGCTCATGTCGAGAATGGCGCCGGGGTGCTGGCCGCCGTCTCCCAGGCCGCGCAACTCTCCGGCGGGGCCGCGCAGTTCGAGGACAATTTGCGTCACCGCTTCCGAGCTCAGCTCCAGATCGTCCGACAGGTTCTTGTATTCCACGCGCGCCGTGGCAAAGGTGGAAAGCTCCGGCTCGCTGGCCACCGACGCCCAAATCAGGGTGGCGATGGCAAGCGCCAACACCTTCCACCAGAAATTGTGGCTCACCAGCCGGGCCACCCACTGGAGCGCCTTCATACGCGGCCTGAGCTTTCCTGCGCCGGGCCAGCCGGTGGGGGCTCGTGGTTTTGGAAGGCCAGCGCAATGTCCGCCGCGGATTCGTCGATATGGGGCACGGGCCGCTCGACGCCAAAGTGCCGATGCAGCCTCTCCATAACCTCCGGCCCCAAAAGCCCCTGCGTCAACTCACCGAACGCCGCCACTGAAATGCGGCCAGTCTCCTCGGAAACTACCAGCGACAGGCAGTCGGTCTCCTCGGTGATGCCGATGGCGGCGCGGTGGCGCGTGCCCAACATGCGCGATACGGCGGGATTGGTGGTGAGCGGCAAGAAGCAGGCCGCCGCGGCGATGCGGTCGCGCTGGATGATCGCCGCACCATCATGCAGCGGCAAGCCGGGCTGAAACACGCTCAACAGCAAATCGCGCGAAATGTACGCTTCCAGCCGAACGCCGCTTTCGATGAACGTGCGCAAACCAATGTCCCGCTCGAGCACAATCAGCGCGCCGATCTTCTGCTGAGACAGTTGTTCCACCGCCATCAGGATCTCATTCGCCATTTCGGGCGCGTGGAACCCTTCGGCAAGGCCAAACAGCCGCCTCCGGCCCAGGCGCGCCAGCGTGCGGCGGATTTCGGACTGGAAGAGCACCAGGACCGCCAGGCCGATGTACGGAACAATCAGCGACAGCACCGAATGCAGCGCTTCGAGGCCCGCCCACACCGCGACCAGGTAGAGACAAACGATGACAACGATGCCCAGCAGGATCGGCGCGGCGCGCGTGCCGCGCACCACCATCAGGCACTGGTAGACCACGAACGCCACCACCAGGATGTCGATGGCGCCGGTCGCGCCCAGCTCCGGCAGCGACGGCAAGTCTCGAAAGAAATGCGGCATGGAATGATGATTCGGGACCGCTAACTCCCGAACCTCCATCTTAGCTTAGGCGTTAGCGTCCAGGGCTGAGATCCAGGCGCACGCCCACTGCGCATCTTGTCGCTTGCGGCGCGGCCGCCCCGAACTGCCGGTCAATTGCTTCGCCGGCTCGACCAGAACGCCGTCAGCGCGACGAAAAAGATGCCGGAAACGACACTGTCGGCGGGGCGTCCGATCACGAATATCAGGATGAGCGCCGCCGACGCCATCGTGCATGCAAGAACCGCCAGCCCGGCCGTCGTCGTGCGCGGGATCAAGAGGAGCACAGCGCCAAGCGTTTCGACCAGGCCGGTGAAGACCCGGAACCATTGCCCGATCCCAATCTCGCCAAACAGCTTGACCCATGGCGACCCGGCGCCCGCGGAAAACTTCTCCGTACCGAAAAGCACAAACGCCGCGGCGATAGCCCCTCGCAGAATCCAATCGACCAGTGCGCTGCGCGGCTCGCGCAGGTTTGCCTGTTCGAACATGAAGACTTGGACACCGCAACCGGCACAGCGGTTCCCGCGTAGCAAGCCGTCACGCGCCCTCCGGCTACAATGAATCATGCCTTTTGCTTCGATCCCGGACGCGCTCGACGACGTGCGTGCGGGGCGGTTGGTGGTGGTCGTGGACGACGAGGACCGCGAAAACGAGGGCGACCTTACCGTCGCCGCGGAGAAGATCACTCCGGACATTATCAACTTCATGGCCACTCACTGCCGCGGCCTGGTGTGCCTGGCGTTGACCGGCGAGCGATGCGACCAACTGCGCCTGCCGCTGATGAGCCAGATCAACACTTCGAATTTCGGCACTGCGTTTTGCGAATCGATCGATGCGCGCGAGGGCGTCACCACCGGCATCTCCGCCGCCGACCGCAGTACCACCATCCTGAAGGCGATTGACCCGGTATGCCGCCCGGGCGACTTGGCGCGTCCCGGCCACATTTTTCCGCTTCGCGCGCGCGATGGCGGCGTGCTAGTGCGCGCCGGCCAGACCGAGGCCGCGGTGGATCTGTCGCGCATGGCGAGCCTCTACCCCGCCGGCGTGATCTGCGAAATCATGAACCCGGATGGCACCATGGCGCGCGTGCCCCAGCTCAAGGAGTTCTGTGCCACCCACGGAATCAAGATGATCTCGGTGGCCGGGTTGATCCGCCATCGCATGCGCACCGAACGCTTGCTGCGCCGCGTCGCGGAGGGCGAGGTCGAAACCGAATTCGGCGCGTTTCGCGCGCTGGCTTACTCGAGCGATCTCAATCCCGAATACCACGTGGCGCTTGTGCGCGGCGAAGTCGCCGGCCGCGAAGGCGTGCTGGTGCGAATGCATGCTCGCTGCGTTTACGGCGAGGTCTTCGGTTCCACCAATTGCGATTGCTCGCGTCTGGTGCGGGGGTCGCTCGAGGCCATCGCCCGCGAAGGCCACGGCGTGATGGTCTATCTGCACGAAACCGGGCCTGGCTTCCGCACCGAAGCTTCCGCGGACGGCCCGGCGCGCATGCTGTCGCACAACCGCGAGTTTTCGCACTATGTAGGCGAAGCCGGCCAGCGGCAGCTTCAGCACGAGCACGGCATCGGAGCGCAGATCCTGTCCGACCTCGGTCTGCACACGATTCGCCTGCTGACGAATCACCCGCGAAAGATCGTCGCTCTCGAAGGTTTCGGCATCGAGGTCGCCGGCCAGGTGCCGATCGGGCAGTAAGTTGTCGCGCCGTCGCATCGGACCCGTGACCCGGCGTCAGACGCCGCGAATGCCACAAAGTTGAAACGCGATGCGGCGGCAGTCTAACCTCCAGGGAAGGAGCGACGGAACGAACGAGCGCCGCGCGACGATCCGGAGACGGAGGGACTGTCCGCGCAGCTCGGCGGGAACATCGAATTCGACCCGGAATGCTCCTGCCGGAACAGCGTAACTGCCGATACTCCGGCCATTGCAGCCCACCTGGAGCACCTGTCCACGAAGCTGGGGCATCCATTCGGGTACGGAACCTTCAATCGCCACGGAATGGTAGCCGCTTCGCAACATATAGTGCAGAGTCTTGCCGGCCCATCCGCCGGCGTATAGGCCTTGCGCATGACGCGCCGTGCGGCTGACCACGTTTCCGAGAACGAAACGGACCGCATGCTCCAGCGCCGCTCCAACCGGCCTCGCCAGACGAGGCGTGTGGCGGCGGATCGCCCGGCACGCGAGTCCAGCGTAAGTGTCGAGCCCGTAGATGATCGATCCTGGTGGTAGCGCCATGCCAGTGTGCTTCCGCAGCAGAGAATGCAACTCCCGCACGCGCTTCGTCCCCCCGGACGACGATTTCGTTTCGGGATACTCTCGTATGCAGCCGATATACTCGGGGACGTACACCAACCGGTATTTCAGCCCGATTCTGATAAACAGATCCCAATCCATTCCGTAGTGCAGGGCTTCATCCGCATAGCCAACATCGTCGAGGGCTTGCCGGCGAAAAAAAACCGATTGCTGAAGAATGTAATCGGACAGGTGGACGAGTCGCCATAGGTCGGGCTCACATGTATGTGGAAACCGGCCGGTTACATTGCCATCCGTGCCGATGACGTAGCCGTCGCCATACACTAATCCGGCATCGGGATTGCTTCTAAGGGCTCGAACAGCAGCGCTAACGGCTCCTGGAAGAAAAACATCGTCCGAATTCAGCCACGCCAGAACGCTTCCTTTCGCCAGATGGAAGCCGTCATTAATCGCCTGGGACTGGCCGCTGTCCGGTTTGCTGACGAACGCGATCCGATCGCCGTATTCCCGGACAATCGCGGCGGTCTCGTCGGTCGACCCGCCGTCCATAATGATGTATTCAAGGTTGGGGTAATCCTGGCTCAGTACGCTCTCGATTGTCGCGCGGATAAACCGCCCCTGATTATAGGAAGGGGTTACCACGCTGACAACGGGCCATGCTGCGATGTTGGTCCCGTCTGTCTTTAGCGTTGCGGCAACCATGTTAGGACTGATAACCCAGCGGATATCTCATTAATGAATATATTCTTACTAAGAATATCATGTGTGACCACCGCTATCGGCAGAAAGGTGGGAATTCATGCATCCCGTCCGGGTCACTTGCCGCGCTGCGGCCTATCGGCTTCAGCAACTGGCTGGGCCGGTCCTGGCGTTTCGTGGTAGGAAGGGACCGCTGAACCGTTTGGGCCGTAACCGCTGGGTCGGTTCAATATCCGCGCCAAGCCACGAGAGCAGGATCGTCCGATTCCCCGGACGGGTGTCCAGGCCCACTCGGCGAAATAGCGAACCGCGTGACGGCGGTTCAACGACAGGCCGAGTGGCAGGCTCGCCGCATACGTCCAGGGCGAATAACGAAGAGGCTCAAAGAACTGATCGCGTCCATCCCTTCGGTGAGCCACGTACCCGAACACCCACGACACCGGAACATAGCCGTAGTATTTTCGCAATAACGCCATCGAGACGTCGAACACCTCGCCGCGCCGCGAGAGCGTCAGGTTGCCGCGGTGCATGCGAGAGTTCGCCAGACTCTGGGGAATGTGCTCGAACCGGCAACCGCGAAGGGCCATGCGGATCCACAGGTCGTAGTCGAACGACAGGGTGAGGGAAACGTCAAGGGCGCACGCGGCATAGGCTGGCGCGCGAAAGAACGAAGCGGGCTGACAGAAGATACAATCCCGCGCCAGCGCCGAAGGATGGAACCGAGTGGTCGGATACGGCCGAAGCCGATCGCCATGCTGGTCGATCCACCAAGCCTCGCCGTACACGATATCGGCTTCCGGGTGCGCCAGAAAACTTTCCACCGCCGCCCGGACCGCGCCCGGCTCGTAGGTGTCGTCGGCATTCAGCCATGCCAGTATGCTTCCACGCGCCTGGGATAAACCGGCGTGGATGGCCGAAGCCGGGCCCAGGCGAGGCACCGATATCGATCCGACGCGGCCTCGATACCGGCTGAGAGCCTTGTGCGTATCGTCCGTCGACTCGCTCTCGACAACCGTGTATTCGATATTCGGGTAGTCCTGCCGTAATACACTCTCGACGGTGTCCGCGAGAAACCGGCCCGCGTTGTAAGCGGGCGTGACGATACTCACCAGTGGAAGGTCCCGCAACATCTGATTCACTATACCAGCACTGTTCCGGACGCCGCCGTACTGCACCCGGCATCGAATTGCTATCAAAACCTCGTGATCGATCCTACGGCGCTACTCCAGGAAGCGATGGTCAGGCTCCAGCAAGAGTAACCGCGATTGCGTGTGCCGGGGTTCGGCAACAGCGAGCGAGAATGTTTCTGCGTCCGAATCGGTGCTGGTGGAAAGCATTTGCGCCTGGATGCCGCGAAGCCCTGTGGTGAGCCCCCCCGTCCGGACGTGTATAATCGGGTGGAGTTCCCAGCGGATGGGACTTAGGCCGATCCGGAGCCGGCGCCGAGACGATGTGTGGTTTCCATTCATCGTGGCATTGGAGCATTTGACGACCCGGACGGCTTTCTGCAACCGGACACCTGACGCGTAATGCCTGCGACTGCCCGCATCCTACCGGGTACTCCCCAGCCGCGCTTTGTGTTGGGAGATGCCAGACGCCGAAAAGCGAGCGTTGCACGATGGTACACTTAATGTCTTATTCTCAGTGCTGCCCATTCAGATGTTGAGGGGCCAAACCGCAGGCGTATCTGATCTTTCGATGCTCCTGGGACCTTCGTTTCATTCACTGACGGGCGGTCGGTTGGCTATCCAATGGCGACTCTCCAGACAATACTCTGGTTCCTGATCGGCCTCGCGCTTGCTTTTGTTAGTGGCTACGGATTGCTGCGATACCTCCTCCCCGAATATCTCCAAGAATACCGGTTCGTGATCGCCATACCTAGCGGGTACTCGGTGCTTGTGTGGCTGGCCTTCACGCTTTCGGGGGCGTTCTCAGTTGTCGTGCCGGCTGCACTTTGTGTCAGCTTCACCGTTCTCGCGGGTATTACCGCCTTCGCACTCTTTACTTCCAGGTCAAGCGACTCCTGGCGGACGATGGGACACGGTATTGCAGCCCTTTTTCTCTTGGCCGGCCCGATGATATGCGTTATTCTATGGCCGCTCTTCCTGTCGGGCGCCAGCACCTACCTAGGAGCCGTCAACCCGGATTTTACCTTCGCCGTAAAGGATCTGTTTTACCTCAAGGGCCACGTCTCCACTGCCATTGGCGGTCCCTTCGACGGCTTCGCCCCATTCCAGAGTTCGGCGTCGAACCTGCCCGTACACGCGCGCTATATCGGCAGCCTATTCGGACTTTTGCTCGAAATGCTGTTCTCCGTCAGTGGCAGGACTGGTCTGACCATCGCCGTGTCGATCTGGCTTGCCGCTATCCCGGGTTCCGTCTTTTTTCTGTCGCGCGTAGCTCTGGGCTTCGATCTAACGGTTTCGCGAGTGGCAGCAGTTCTATGCGCCATAAGCGCCCCTTACGCGATGAGCTACTTTCTTTTCTTTGTAGGCCAGAATTCGACGCTCGCATTGGCCCCAATTCTCTTGGCGCTTCTATATCTACTCTTTACCCGGCCGTGCCTGAAGCTATTTGTGCTGACGGCCATCTTATCGTGTGCGTTGTTCTGGATGTACCCGGTAATGCTGCCCTATGTTCTAGGGCCAATCGGCGGACTCCTGGCGTACCTGATGGCAACCCGCCGGCTCAAGCTGACCGTTACCGTCCTTGCCTGTCTTGGGATCGCCGGAATGTTTTCATTGACGAGCGTGTCGCTGGGCACGTCGTTTCTGCGCTCGTACGCTCTGGATTGGCAGAATCTCTTTCGCGGTGTTACGTGGGGCCGGTACTTTGAAGAATTCGTCACTGAGCGGTTTCCTGTGTACTTCTTCGGAGTAGCCAGTTACCCATTCGAAAACGCCCTGCTGGCTCGATTGCTGGGCGGCGTCGCGATCCTAGCGGCTACAGCCCTGGCTGCTCTGGCTGGCGCCGCATTGCTGGCGGCGCTCATTGACTGGGGTTCCCGTCAGAGCGATAAACGTCCGCCGGTACTCGTCGCTGCCGCCTGGATAATGTTCGCAGCGGTGTGGTGGAACTACACGTTCCATAATCACTATGGATACGGGCTCCTCAAGATGATGTCCTGGGTTCAGTTCACCACGATTCCCGTCGCAGCCTGCGGCCTTATACGAGTATGGCGTCTTGTACGACCGCCGTGCCTCGGCCGTGCCTGGCGGACTTCGTTGGCAGCAGCCCTCGCCCTCTCCTGGCTGGCTATCGGCACTGCATCGAGCCTCGAGTACGGAGCCAAAGGTATGGGCCTGGAGACTGGGGGAGTTAACGTCCCACGCATTTCGCGAAACCACGACTATCTGGAACTCGAGAATGAAGTTCCCAGAAGGATTCGGCCTGACCAGAGTGTCGGCTTGGCGTTCAGCGACTCAATACAGACAGAGTGGGCCTCCTACTACCTGCGCGCTGTGCGGCTGTCTATACTCAGCCACCTGTACCTGCCTTTTGCCGAGCAGGATCTGCCCGAAGATCAACCTGGCGCGGAAAGCCGGAATCCGGGTTCGAATCGGCAGGAATTTGTCGGCCGCGACAACTTGTACTTTCATGGAGCGGCCGACGATTACTATCTTCTATCCAACCCGGACCAACCTACCGCCGACATCATTGATCAGGATTTGCCGGCTCCCGTATGGCGCGATCGGACATTTCAACTGATCAGGGCAGCCGATGTCAAGGATTTCTCGGTAACGGGTCGAGGATACTATTCCCTGGAACGCGCCCCGTTGGGGAGATCCTACTGGTGGCCAGATGCGTTTCGATGGAGCGCCCGTGGCGGCGAGGTATACCTGTTTCGCCCGAGCGCGATGGGCAAGCCATACCGCCTATCACTGGTTCTCATGACCGGATACGGTTTGAAGAGCGCACGCCGCGTCGTGAGTTTCTATCGCGACGGAACAATATTCGATGAGATCGCCATCAATGGGAATTCGCGGGTGTTGACCAAGACATTTGTGGTCAGCGACGAGGTGGAGCGGATTGTCTTTCGCGTCCGCGAAGAAGTCGCTTGCCTTCCCAGGACGTTCGCCCTCTGGAACACCTCGATACCTAACGATGATCGCCATTTGAACGTGGCAGCCGCCGAAATTCGTGTCGTGCCGCCCGGGGACCTTGGCCCGTCCTCCAGACTGGGAGAAGTTCTGTCGGGCGGCGACATTCTCCGGCGGTCCACGGCCTTCGATGGCATGGAAGTGGATGGCTGGGTAAGGGACATGGCAACCCTGTCCTTTGTTGCTCCAGCGGCTGCTTCGCGGCTCAGACTCAACATACTTGTGCCACGAGCCCCCTCTTTCATTTTCCCTTTTCCCATCCTTTTCGACGTTGACGGTCACGCCGCAACAAGCGAAGTCAGCTCCCCGGGGTCGGCCGAGCTGACTTTCCCCTTAACCCCATCACCGAACCAACGTGCGATTAGAATATCGATTCGTCCGTCCCAGTCGTTCTTGCCGGTCGGCTATGATCAGAGCCACCGCGAGACTATCCACAGCGTCAACCTTCAATCCCTTGCTTTTGAGCCATAACAGCGTACACGATGGTCTTCCGGTGCGTCGGGATCCGGCCCGCGGAGCAGGGTGTGCCACTGAATACCTTGATCGCCGTCAAACTCTGCTCGATGGGCGCATTCCCCCGCACGGCACACATTCAGCCGCCTGACAGAGTCGCCTCTCCGCAAAAACATTTCCGTACCGCCGCCCCGTAAAGCCTTTCACGAAACGTTCCGCGTCCTCAATTGCCCGCATCCGAGTCCCGCTGCACTCAAACAAAGCGAATCCCAGTTCGTCGAGATATATGAGAGGTCTTAGCGGCTCACAACCGGCGCCTACGAGGCCGTACGGCCAAAACTCGAAATAGATTCTCAAAGATGGGTTCGCGGCCAGAGTGTTCTGCATGCCGCTGAACACTTCCCACTCCCATCCCTGAACGTCCATCTTTACAAAATCGACAGGCTGCCCGGCCAAAACATCGTCCAGCGCCATGACTTTGACGGCGCTGCACCTAGACTCATCTCGACGACGCCCTGGCGCGAGGCGGTTATCGCCTGCGTTTAGTAACGATCGGAACAACACTGCGGAGCCGCTCGCCGCGCCAAGGGCACAATTGTGCAGGTCTACGTTACGAACATGATTGGCCGCGCAATTCCGCGATAGCACATCGAACAACTCAGGGTCTGGTTCGAACGCGAGCACGCTCCCATGCTCCCCCACAAGCTCGGCCAAAAGCAATGTGTACAGTCCTTGATTGGCGCCAATGTCTACAACCCTCATGCCTGGCCGAACCGTAGCGCGCAGGAGTGCCTCTCCGCTTCGCCCCATCAAGCCCAGCCTGTGTAAATACAGACTCAGCAAACGATCAAATGATACCGCAGTGAATCTTCGCCCCCCAACGCGCACTTCACGCCGCCACGCAGCCAAGAGGTTCAAACTCACCAGTTGAAGTGAACCCCTGGGCTGAGACACGAAGTTAAGGGGGTTATCGCCGTTCGC
>CAZFOP010000059.1:0-12421 GCA_964520085.1 uncultured Solibacteraceae bacterium
CCGGTTTCGCCGGACCACATCAAGGGTATTGGTGCCGATGGACCCGGTCGAGCCCAGTACGGTTAAGGTTCTCATTCGACCGCCTGCGGGGACGTAATTGTCATCATATCATGCGGCATCGCTTGAACCTGGGAATCCGCGGGGCGCTCATAGTTCGTGGTGCAGGCCGATATGCGCGCCGGCGCGCCACTCCGCTCCCAGCCGCCAATCCGCCCACGCCAATCAGCCCACGTGGTAACATGCCGAGCGAAGTCCAAAATCCAATCCGAAGCGTTAACCGCTCCGGCGCAGGAGGTCATTGTGACTTTCACAATGGGCGAGGCCAATCGACGCCACGAGGCGGTTCGCCGGAGGTGGCTGCCGGCGCTCGTCTGCCTTGCCCTCGTCGTCCCTTGCTGTGCGCAAACGCAGAAGCCGTCCTCGGAAACCGCTCGCGCAATCGTCCAAATCGAACAGCTCATTGCCCGGTACGCCGCCGCGGCCGACGGCGCGGACGTGGACCTCGCAGGCCAGGTGTGGTCCAACTCGCCGGATGTTTCGTTCATCCACCCGCGGGGGCATGAACACGGATGGGAAGAGATCAAGCGGAACTTCTACCAGAACACGATGGGAGCGCCGTTCTCCGAGCGGAAGCTGACCGTTCGCGATGTCAGCGTGCATGTGTACGGCGATTCCGCTTGGGCCGAGTTCTACTGGCACTTCGTGGCCAAACTAAGAAGCGACGGTTCCATGCTCGTGACGGACGGCCGGGAAACGCAGATCTACTGCAAGATCGATGCGGGCCGCTGGGCGCTCGTCCACGTGCATTATTCCGGCATGCCCGTCAACGGAGAAGGCCGAGGCTTCTAAGTTCGCCGCACGCGTCACGGCGGAACCGCACGCCCAGCACCGCCGCCAGGATCGGAAACCTAGCTCTGCTGCAACAGCCGCTTACTGAGGAACCAGCACAGCGCGAGACCCGCCAGGCCGGTGATGAACAGCGGCAACGTACTGGGAATTGGTGTGGCCGGCGCGTTGGGAGTCACGGAGATGCCAGTGAGATACAACACAGCCGGATCTTGCTGCCCGGTGAACTCCAACAACGTCGAGGTGCCGGCGGCGGTGACGGTAAACGTGCGTTGGCTCCAGGTGCTGGCTGGCGCATTGACGATCGTCCCTCCGGTCACGGGCGCGCCATTCCACATCACCTCCAGTTCGGTTGTTCCCAAGCCTGCCCCTCCGGCGTCATAGTAGAAACTCATGGTGTAGGTTTGCCCAGCTACGGTCGCGAGAGTCTGGGAAAATGTGGCGCCGTTAACCGGATCGTTGCAATCCGCGGTATTGCACCCCGTTTCTGCTGCCTTGCTGCCAGTGGGCGGTGTTGTTCCCGGGTTTGTAGGCGCTGCACCTACCGTCCAGGACCCAAAACCGCAGCCGATGGTGCAATTGTGAGTAGTCCAGCCGCTGAAGTTGCCTGTCGAAAACGATCCGTTCTGAACGATGTTCTGCGCCGTTGCGGGCGCTGCCAATAGCGCCATCGCAAGCCCGAAAAGCAAGACGTTTCGAAACATGTTCCCTCTCAGAAGCGAGTTGACCGCCTGGCCGTCGCTGGAACAGGGGAATCCGCCTTGGCTCCAGGTGCCTAGCATTGTAGCGGCAAGCCAAGCCCTTGGGAACACCGCCTTTGCGGGGATTTCGTTAACCTACTCCGCTGTTCCGCCGTTTTCCTTTGCGTTGTACTCACGCAGCTTATTGTGCAGCGTCTTGAGGCTAATGCCCAGGATTTCCGCGGCGCGCGTTTTGTTGTTGTTGGTATGTTCGAGCGTGCGCAGGATCAGCTCTTTCTCGGCCTCGCCCACCGTGGCGCCGATCGGGAAGGTGACGGTGTCGCGATCCTCGGCGGCGGGCGCCTGGGGCGCAGCCGCGGCGGTCAACGCGCCATCCTGCAGAAAGGCGGGCAGGTGCTTTCTCTCGATCGTACCTTCTCCCGCCAGAATCAACGCCCTCTCCAACACATTGCGCAGTTCGCGCACGTTGCCCGGCCAATCGTACCGCGCAAACGCGTCCAGCACGCGGGGCGATAAATCGGTGACGCGGCATTCGTGCTTGCGGTTGAGGCTGGCAATCAAGGCCTCCGCCAGCGCCGGTATATCCTCCTTGCGTGCGCGCAGCGGCGGCATGTGGACGTGGAAAACATTCAGACGGTAGAACAGGTCCTGCCGCAACTGGGCTGCACGCACCGCATCCTCGGGTGCTTTGTTGGTGGCCGCCACCACCCGCACGTCCACCTCGAATTCGCTCTTGCTGCCCAGCCGCCTTACTTTGGAATCTTCCAGAATGCGCAGCAGTTTGGCTTGCGTCGCCAGCGGCATCTCGCCAATCTCGTCGAGCAGCAGCGTGCCATTCTGCGCCACCTCGAAGCAGCCGGCGCGCCGCTCGGCGGCCCCTGTGAAGGCGCCCTTTTCATGGCCGAACAGCTCGCTCTCCATCAGCGTCTCCGGCAGCGCCGCGCAGTTGATCGCCACAAATGGGCCGTGGCGCCGTGGGCTGAGCGAATGCAGCGCGCGGGCTACCAGTTCCTTGCCGGTGCCGCTTTCCCCGGTGATCAGCACGCACGCGCGACTCGGACCAGCCTGCTGCAACAGTGCGAAAATCTCCCGCATCCTGGGCGAAGTCCCCACCAGATCGCCCACCGCGCCCTTGTAGCCCAGGTTGCGCTCCATGGCGCGGTTTTCGGCGCGCAGCGCGGCGTGGCTGCCGGCGCGGCGGATCAGAATCTCCAGCGGCCCCGGCTGGATCGGTTTCTCCAGGAACCAGTACGCCCCCAGCTCGTGGACCGTCTTCACGGCAGTTTCGATGTTGCCGTACGCGGTCAGCACGATCGCTGGCGGCATTTCGCCAGCCTCCCGCAGCCGCGCCAGGAATCCGAATCCATCGAGGCCCGGCATGTTGAGGTCGGTCAGAATCACGTCGGCGGGGAAGCTGGCTAGCTTGCGCAGCGCTTCCTCCCCCTCGGCCGCCGTTTCCGCCATCATACCCCAGGCCGAGACCATCCCCGCTAGGCCGCTGCGCTGGCTGCCTTCGTCGTCTACGATGAGAACTTTGATCGGAGGGTGCAAACAGGTGTGTCCTTTCGAGCGGGCGCGGGTCTAGTCCCATTCTACGCCGGACTGCCTCGTTCGTACGCGGCCGTCTTTCCCGCGCCTCTTGCCCCCGCTCAGGTTAAAATGGGGACAAGCCGTGATCATCATGCTTCGTCGAACCGTGCCCCTGTTTGCCATGTGCGCTCTGCTGCCGCTGGCGGCCATTTCCCAGCAACCCGCGCCGGACAAGGCGCCGCCCGCGCCCGAGTCTTCGGGCTACCGGATCACCGTGCAGGCCAACGAGGTCATCCTGCCCGTCACCGTCACCGACGGCAAGGGCCGCTTCGTATCGAACCTCGATGCCAAGGATTTCCAGATTCTCGACGAAGGCCGGCAGCAGCATCTCACTTACTTCAGCCACAATGCCAAGCAGCCCATTGTCGTCGGTTTCCTGGTCGACCTGAGTAACTCCAGCCGGCTTTACTGGAGTATCTTTCAGGACGCCACGATGGATCTGGTGTGGAACCTGCTGCCCGTCGACGATCGCCGGTTCAGCGGATATCTGATCACTTTCGCTAACGATGCGGAAGTGGCCGTCAATACAACCCAGGATGCCGACAAGATCAGCGAGGTGCTGCGCAAGTCCAAGCCCGGCGGTGCTTCCGCTTTCTACGATGCGATTTATATGGCATGCACCAGCCGCACCCTGGTGCATGGCGAACCCTTCGAGCCGCGCCGCGTCGTGATTGTGATTGGCGATGGGCACGACACCGCCAGCAAGAAGATCAGCTACGAACAGGTGCTCGAGCTGGCCAAACGCAGCCTGGTGACCATCTATGCCATCAGTACGCAATCCTTCGGCTTCAGCAACCAAACCGAAGACGAGTTGGAGCGGCTCACGCGCGAGACCGGCGGCCACGTCGAATACCCGTTAAATAAGGATCTGTACAAAGATATCTCTGGCTACATATCCACGCCTAAGGATGCCGGTAATTACGTATTCGAGGCCGGCACCGGCGGTTACGCCGCGGAGATCTCGGGCGCGATCACCAACGCCATCCTGGGCGTCGCCGGCGACATCGCCACGCAGTACATATTGCGCTACGTACCCGATGACGGTCCGGACGCCAAGCCCAAAGCCTATCATCACATCAAGGTCCTGATACCGAGCGTCCCCGGCGTTGTGATCCGCGCCCGCGAAGGCTACTATCCCCAAGCTGCGCCCTCGGCTCCTGCCACAGCTCGGTGAGCCGGCCGGGAGTGGGCCATCGGCGGCCGAGTGTGCGCGTTCCTTCGACCAGCCGCAACCGAAGCCGCATCCCCGTCAGACTGTACTCAACCTCACAGCTATTGATTCTCCCCAGCGGGTGCGCCAAAGCCGGGTTCCTCCGGCGGCTAAAATAAAGGCGTGCGCATCCTACTGTTCAGCGGCAAGGGAGGGGTGGGAAAGACCAGCCTGGCGGCGGCCACCGGGCTGGAGCTGTCGCGCCTGGGCCATCGCACGCTGGTGATGAGCGTGGATCCGGCACATAGCCTGGCCGACGCGTTCGATCTCGAGACGGATCTGTTCCACGGCAAGACCAGCGACCCATTTCCCATCAGCGACCGCTTATCGATCCACGAAGTGAACATCCAGAAAGAGATCAAGCGCCACTGGAAGGAAATCTCCTCGTACGTGGTTTCGGTGTTGCGCACGACTGGCATCAGCGATGTGGAGGCGGAGGAGTTGGCCATCCTGCCCGGCATGGAGGAACTGAGCGCCATGATGTGGGTGAACCAGTTTCGCCGTGAGCAGATCTATGACGTGATTGTGCTCGACTGCGCTCCGACGGCCGAATCGATGCGCTTTGTCAGCATGCCCACCACGCTCGAATGGTACATGAAGCACATCTTCCCGTTTCAGCGCGGGATTATCCGGGCGGTGCGGCCCATTGCCAATCGCGTCTCGCCGGTGGAACTGCCGACGGAGGGCTACTTCTCCAACATCCAACAACTGTTCGCCAAGTTGGAAGGCATCGCCGAGTTGCTGGAGGATCCGGCCTCCACCAGTGTGCGCCTGGTGACGAACCCGGAGCGCATGGTGCTGCGCGAAACCCAGCGCGCCTTCGTCTACTTTTCGCTGCACGGCCTGACGGTGGATAGCGTGATCGTCAACCGCGTTCTGCCACAGGCGGTGACTGACGCATGGTTCGAGGAGTGGCGCGCTTCGCAAGCGCGCGTGCTGGAGGAGATCGACGCCTATTTCGCGCCCGTGGAAGTGAGGCGCGTTCCGCTGTTTACCCACGAGGTTTTGGGGAGGGAGCGTCTGGAGGAGCTGGCGCGCGCGCTCTACGCAACGGGTGAGGACCCGGCACGCGTCGCCCGCACTGAGGCGCCCTATACTTTCGGCAAGCAGGATGGCCACTACGAAGTGAAACTGCGTCTGCCTTTCGCCGCCAAGGGCGAAGTAGGATTATTTAAGAAGGGCGACGAACTGGTGGTGGAAATCGGCACGTTGCGGCGGCACATTGGCCTGCCGACTTCGATGGCCAGCCTGGCGCCCACGCGGGCCAAGCTGGAAAACCGAATTCTGACCGTGGAAATGAAGGAGATCTGAAGATGGCTGAAAGCGACAACCAAACCGCCGGCGCCAGTGCACAGGGCGCCGCGCACGGCTGCTTCGTGTGCAATGTGGCGATGCCGTTTCTCGAACAACTTTGGCCCGCCGAGGCGGGCAGTCATTTTCGCGCCTCGCGCGTGGAGTTTCTGAAAGGCATCCGCAGCCTGATCGACGACCGCATCGCTCACCTGTCCGCCGAGGAGCGCAAGGGCACGCACGTCGCCGTGGAGTGAGCGGGCTCGAAAAACTCACTACGGGCGAGCGATAAGACCACTAACTGAAGTTCCTATCCGTGTTACCCGGCGCCCACCCGTAGTTACGACTCTTGACGGCTTCCCGCAACGGCTCCGAACGCGCATCGGAGCCGCCGCGAGAAGGTACGGTCGTTGCGGACAGGGTTCTACTGCACCCACACCGTCACGCCGCTTTGGCTGATGACCTTGCCCACCTGCACCGTGATGGAATTGGCGCCGGCGCTGGCCGTCGCCGGTATATACGCGTTCACCTGCAACACGCCGGCTACGAAATTGGGCGCCTCACCGGCGAATTGCAACTGCGCGGGCTGGCCGCCGATCAACACCGAAACCGCGAGCTGCGGAGCCGGTGTAACTGGACCAATGCCGGAGGCGTTCACCGTAGTTACCGAGCCGGTGGCTTGTGCGGGATTCGTCAAGCCCTCCCCGGTCATATAGATTTGAACCACGCTCCCCACGGCCGCTGGGTTGGTCTGCGTATTCACCGAATAGTTCTGGTTGAGGATGGCACCCGGACCGCTGCCGCTCCCATTGATCGTGAAGAGGCCGGGCGCCGAGGTCGCCAGTTGCAGGCTGGGCTCGTTGGATGTCTGACCCGCGAAGGTCACCTCCACGAACGGCCCCTTGTTGCCAGCGAGCTCATACGGCACGATGGCGTTGATTTGGGTCGAGCTCACGTAAGTCAGCGGCGCGAGATATCCGCTGAAGCTGACGGTAACACCACCGATGGAAGTCGAAACCTTGCCGGCTGAAGTCAGCGTCAGAGTAGCGGGGTTCACGGGACCGATCGAGGTTCCGAAAATGGACACGATCTCACCCGGTGATACCGGCCCGCTGGCGAAACTGCCCGCGTTCAATACCGCCGAAATGACGGGCAGCGGAGCGTTCACCGTGAGCGACACATTCACCGTCACCGAGCCCTCCGAGCCGTTTACTCCGGTAATCGTAATGGTGCCCGTATAAGGCGCCGAACTGGCGGCAAGCGAGGCTGGGCTCACCTGCACCGACAAATTGGTGGAAGTGGACACCACACCGGAGGTCGGCGTCACCGAAAGCCAGTTACGCGTGCTGCTGGCGCTGGCGACGAAACTGGCCGTGCCGCCGGAGGCGGTCACAGTCAATTGGCCCGGCGACACGATGCTGCCGCTGCCGGCCTGGTAAGCGAAGGTGAGCGAAGAGGGGGTCACCGTAACAGTCGGCTCGCTCACCACGTCGAGAGTCACCTGCACGACGACGGCGGTACCTCCGGTCGGTGTAATCGTAATGCTGCCGCTGTGATCCCCGACGGTCAGGTTGGCCTGATTCACCGTTACAGTCAAATTGGCCTGCGTCGTGCCCGAAGCCGGGCTGACCGACAGCCAATTGCCGGTGCTCGATGTCGTCACCGCGAATGGCACGCCGGCGGATCCGGGCGCGCTCGATACCGTTAGCGTTTGCGCGGCGGGAGCCGCACCTCCGGAGACCGCCGTGAAATTCATCGTGGCAGCGCTTACGGTGACGCTGCCGGCGCCTGTGCCGCCGGTGCCGAGCACCAGGCTCACCGGGACATACACCGTTGCTCCATTGGCCGTCAGTGCGAGGCTCCCGGAGTAGGTGCCAGTCGTCAACCCGGCCGTGCTCACCGATACCGTCAACTGCTGGTTAGTGGTCAGGTTGGTAGTGGGGGTAACCGACAACCACGTGATGCCACCCGTCGTAGTGCCCGAAGCCGTAGCGGTAAACGAAACACCGGTTGGATTCGAGCTGACCGTCAACGTCTGGCTGGCCGGCGATCCGCCTCCCAGTTGCGCAGTAAACGTCAGCGACGGCGAGCTCGGCGTTAAGCCACTCGCGTTCGTCACCCCGGACACCGCCACCATCACCGGAATGTAGAGGGTTGGCGACGCTCCGCTGGTGACCACGACGTTGGCCGCGTACAGGCCGTTGCTCATCCCACCGGTGTTGGCCGTTGCAGTGATCGTGGCCGGCGTGGTGGTGGTGCCTCCCTGCAGTTGCGCGGTAAGCCAACCCTGGTCGGTTGTAACGCTCAAGGGTAGCGCCGTGCTGCCGCCGACAGCCGTCACCTGAATCGTGTTGGTCGGCGACGACGTGGCGTTGGTGAATAGTATCGTTCCCGGGCTAGCCGCCAGCACCTCGCTCGAACTGACGATGAAATTGATTTTCAGCGAAACCGTGGACTGTTGCGCACCGTCGGGTGCGACCGTTATCGGCAGCGTCGCTGTGTACGTTCCCGGCGTAAGCTGGCTGGGATTCGCCCGGAGCGTGACCAGAGTGCCGTCCGCGCTCATGCTTCCCTCTTCTTGGGATGCCGGTTGCAGCCACGCTATGGTGTTGCCGCTGCCGCCATAGGTTGGCGACGTCGCAATTTGGAAGCTTCCACTGCCCACAAATACGATCTGCTGCGAGACGTTGGAGCCTCCCGATTCCCCAACGAAGTTCAGTGTAGTTGGCGCAAAGTACCCCGACGAGGTCACAGTCGTGCTGCTGCCCGCTGTCAGGTTCACCGTCACCTGCACGGAGGCCGATCCCACGGTGACCGTCAGCGTGCCCGTGTACACTCCCGATCCGCTCAGGGAGGTGTTCGCGCTCACCGTCACATAGGCCGTACCGCCTGCCGCGATAGTGGATGTGGTCGTGGTTGCACTCAGCCAGCCGTTCACACTGGAGACCGAGACCGATAGCGCGCCTCCCGCTCCGCTGCTCACCGTTGCCAACTGCTCGTAACCGTCGGACGAGCTCAATCCGATCGGATTGGGAGTAACCGTCAAACTGCTCGATGCCGTTCCGACCGTCAGGGTGACGGTAAGGGCTGCGTAGTCGGCGGAATTATGGGGGTCGGTCACGATGATCGATCCGGTGTACGTGCCGGTGGCCAGACTGGGGTAATTCGCAACCGCAACCGAGAAGATACTTCCGTTTTGCAGGCCGCTCACGCTGCTCGCGCCATTCACCAGCAGCCAGTTGGTGACCGCCGCGCCGGCGGGGTAAGAGACGTTTGCGTTATAGCTATCGCTATTCGGCGCGTTCAAGGTAAGGCTTTGGGCGCCGGTGGGGGACAGGGCGCCGCTCGCGTACGTCCAGGCCAGCGAGCTGGGACTTAGGGTGACTCCGCTCGCGCTCACGTTGAGCGTTACGTTAATGGTCAACTGCTGGTTGCCGCCATAAGTCACGGTGGCGGTCGTATTGTACTGCGCCGGAGAAAGGCCAGCCGCGCTGGCGACCATATTCAGCGTTCCTGGCTGTGCCGCACTCGCCGAGCCTGTGCCCGGCTCAACCGTCAGCCAGTTTGCCCCCGACGATGTGTTGAAGGTGATCACCGAGACGCTGGTCGTGGTCAGCGAGACGGTCGCCGACGTCTGCGAACCCGATACCGCGGACAACGCGTAGGCGCCGGTCAGATTGGTCGGATTGGGCACCAGGGTCCCGATGCTGCTGCCATTGGTGCTGTAGGCAACCGTAAACGATACCGTCGGATTGTTGGCCCCTAAGTTTGTCCCTGTCAATGTCACCGTCGCCGTGTGAGTGCCCGACGAGAGCTGCCCTGCGCTACAGCCAGTCCCATATCCCAAGGTGATCGGCGTTTGGTATCCGGTCGACCCGGTGCAGGAGCCGCTACCCACGGTAAGCCAGCTCGCATCGCCGGTTGCGTAGCTGATTGCCACGTTGAAGGTGATCGGCTGGCTACTATCCGCTGAACCGGTTACGGTGATCTGATTGACCCCTCCGCTCACCAGGTTATACTCGGTGCCCGCGATTGGGCTCGTGAAAGTGACTGCTCCTTGGGCCTGTGCCAGCCGCGGCATCACGGCCAGCAGGGCGAGGGCGAGGGCGAGAAAGAATGCGGTCTTCTTGAATGCGGCGAAAGCGGCGTCCATGATGTCTCCTGCGAACCTATATCGAAAGTGAATCGAACACGTTGTGCTAAAACGTACTATTTGCCAATTCTACTATCCAGAACTATGGGGAAGGGACGGACGCGGCATTTATTATTGTACGCCTATTTTAGGATTTGGAAAAGATTGCTGTAATCGTCGGTCCAAGGTCGCACCCGCCGCGGGTGGAAAACCGGATTCGAGTTGGCGCGGATCCGGTTATCGAAATCGTTGGGCGGAGCGGTGAGCAGCACCCAGGTGGCTTGGAACACCCCGGCGTCGTCGTCATCCTCGGTGTCCGCCACGCGCACCCGCCGCCCGCTCCAGCGCGCCTCGCCAGCCACCACCGGCAGCAAGTCCAAGTGGTGATTGGAAATGTGTACCGCCAGGATGCCATCCGGGCGCAAATGCCGGAAGTAAAGATCCATCGCCTCGCGCGTGAGCAGGTGTACGGGAATCGCGTCGCTCGAAAATGCGTCCACCGCCAGCACATCGAAACTCTCCGGCTGTTCCCGCTCGAGCGACAGGCGCGCATCGCCCATCGCTACCTCCAACTTGCCGCGGCAATCCGCCAGAAACGTGAACTCGCTGCGCGCTACCCGCACCACCAGCGGGTTGATCTCGTAATAGCGGTAGTAATCGCCCGGCCGCGCGTACGCCGCCAGCGTGCCGGTGCCAAGGCCGATCACGCCGACCCGCACTGAGTGCTGCGTGCCCCTGTCGCGAATCGCCAGACCGACGCCGGTCGAGGGACCGTAGTAAGTGGTGGGCAAGTCGCGCAGAGCGGGGTTCAGAAATTGGTCGCCATGGGTGATGGTGCCGTGCATCAGGGTGCGCATCGCATTGATCGCAGTTGGCGGATCGCTGTCCTTCACCGTTAATTCGCCATAAAAGTTACGAACGCGCAGACGGACGCCGCTCCTCGACTGTTGCCAATCGATGCCAACATACACCGCCAGTGCCAGCGTCACCGCCACGGCGGCAATGGGCGCCGGCTGCGTCCAGAGCCGGAACCCGGGCAAAGCCGGGTCCGTCTTCAACACCACCAGTATCAACGCCGCGCAGCCCACCAGCCCGAGTGGCATCTCGTAGTAACCGTTGAAGACGTGCGGTGCCACCAGACCGACTGCCAGACCGCCCAGCGCTCCTCCGGCTGCAATCATCAGGTAGAAATGCGTCAACAGCCGCGGCTGCGGCTTCAGCAAAGCCAGTTCGCCATGGCACGCCATCGCACAGAGGAACAGCCCAAGCGAAAACAAAACCACTACCGGCACGATGGGCAGATTCCCCGCGGAGGCGGCATATGCCATGGACCCCAGCGCAACCGCCAGTAATTGCAGAAACGGATTGCGCCGGTAGCAGCCGCCGCCGGCGAAGCAGAGGATGAAACTCAGCAGATAAAGGCTGAGCGGCAGTATCCAAAGGAACGGCACCGCAGCCACGTTCTGAGACATGTGGTTGGTGACCGCCAGCAGTAGCGCCGATGCGCAGGCCGGCAACGCCAGCCACAGGGCATATTGGCGGCGGCTGGGTTTGGCCGCGCCGCCTTCCTCGGGCGCCACTGCTTGCGCTGTCCGCGAGCCCAGCGCCGCGGCGGCGCAGACCAACGCGAACGCCAGGTATCCCCACGACCACAGGCGGACCTGTTCATGCGTGGTGAACACCGGCTCGAAAAGAAACGGATAGCTCAGCAGTGCGAACAGGGAACCGGCGTTGGAAAGCGCAAAGAGCCAGTACGGCATGGACCCGGCGAAGCGGCGCGCGTACCATGCCTGCACCAGCGGTCCAGTGGCGGCCAGCAGGAAGAAGGGCAATCCGATGGTGCGGCAGAGCAGCAGTAGGATGCTCCACGTCGGATCGCCCGTGCTGTACGGTTGCAGGCTGGCGCTCGGATACACCGCCAACGTCAGTGCGCTGAGGGCGAGCAGCCCAACGTGCAGCGGCGCCTGCGCGCGCTGGTTCACGTACCGGATGAGCGCGTGCGCGTACAGATATCCGGCCAGCAGCGCCACTTGAAAAAATACCAGGCAGGCCGTCCACACCGCCGCCGTGCCGCCGAACCAGGGCAAAATGATTTTGCCGATCACCGGTTCGACCTGAAACAACAGGAAGGCGCTCGCCAGGATCGTTACCGCATAAGCCAACATCCAGACATTAAGTTTCTTCATCGTCAAATCGACAGATGCCGCGGTAACCGGCTCCCCGAACCCAGTGGAAGAGAAGATCGGGGCCAGGCGGACGGAGTGCGTGCACAGCCCCGCGACGCGATTGCCACAATAACACGGCGAGCCGGGACAGGCGGTCCGGGTGCGCGGCCTTGCAGTGCTGAATGGCGCGGCTCAGGACAACCAGGGCAAGCTAAAGCATGCCCCACCACACGTTGCGAGCGGTAGGTGGGGCATGCTTTAGCTTGCCCTGACCACTGGAAAGTGCACGCCGTATAATCGGCTATGTGGCGCAAACCGCGACGTCCGATCTTGACTATGTCCGGCAACACCGGGAAATCTGGGTGCTCCGCCCTGAGCTGAGAGCCGTCTATCGCAGTTTTTTTTCGACGCTGCTCGAAGCGGCCGGCGGACGGCGGCCGATCGTGGAACTCGGCGCCGGTCCGGGCTTCTTTCACGAGTATTGTCC
>CAZFOP010000060.1:0-12414 GCA_964520085.1 uncultured Solibacteraceae bacterium
CGGAATAGCCCGCGTAGCCCGGCGGGCCGTAGTCCGGTGAGTCTCCCGTGAGCCGGAGGCCGCCTTCCGCCCCGATGGTCAGGTGTTGGGCCAATACGGGAATGGCGAGACATAGCCATGTGAGTGCTTTGCGCATGACAGTTCTAAGACCCGCGGGGACGCAATTACACTACACCGCGCCGCAGTTTTCTTGAAATGGCTCAGTCTTCACCGGGAATGTCCGGTGTCACCTGGTAGTGTGGTCGTGAAATCGGAAACCGACCCACCGCTGCCGCGCTTCAGGCCTTGATGTGCTTCCAGTTGGCCAGGCAGCGTTCGACACCTTCCAGCGACGGGAAGCGGCTGCCTTCCTGCTCGATGAGATAGTATTCGATGCCACCGCCGTTTTCGGCCGCCTGGAAGATGGCGGGCCACGGAGCCACGCCCTCGCCAAAGAGAACCTGATAGCCTTTGTCTGGCGACCAATCCTTGCAGTGAATGCAGTGGATGCGGCCGGGGTTGGCCTTAATCCAGGCCACCGGGTCGGAGCCGGCTTCGATGCAGGTGCCGACGTCAAGCTGCAACATCACGTCGGCGGGCGTGTTAGCGGCGATCACCTCGATGGGGCGCTTGCCCTCGATGGGCGTGAATTCCAATTGATGGTTGTGATAGCCGGTGGCCATGCCGAGCGGCTTCAGCTTGGCGGCGGCTTCGGTCAACTTCGCGGCGACGGCCTTCCAGCCATCGAGGCCGTTGGGCTTGCCAGCGCTAGCCCAGACGATGTACTTCGAGCCGAGAATCTGATTCAGCTCGATCGCTTTGCCGATGCCTTCGGGGGCCAGCGAATCGCCACCGTTATGGGTCGAGTTGCAGCGAATGCCGAGCGAGTCCATCAGATTGCGCACCTGCTTGGCATAGTCGGCGGTCCAAGCGAAGTAGGGCGCATAGAATTCCACCACCTGGTAACCGTCGCGCGCCACGGCGCGCAAGGTCCCCATCGTATCTTTGGCCAGCTCCTCGCGAACCGAATAGAGTTCCAGACCGACCGGGATGGTTGCAGGCGTGGCACCGAACGCCAGGCCGGCGACTCCGGAAGCGGCGAGAAAAGAACGGCGGGAAACACCATGATCCGACATCATGGCCAGACTATAGCATGGTGAATCGTTCGATGTGCGGCCAGGGCGGGTTGCGGTTTCGAGCGCCGAGCCCTCTTCGGGCGGTATCGGAACGCTAAAGAAAGGGTGTGATTTCGCCATGCTACAATCAAACCAAAATTCCCCGCACGAGGTTCCCGATGTCGCAGGAGACGGATTTTTCCCGCCGCGATTTATTGAAGACCGCCGGCGCCGTCGCTGCCGTGGCTGCCGTTATAGAAGGCGCTCCGGCGATCCAAACAGTGAAAGCCGCCAACGACCAGGTGCAATACGGCATGATCGGCACCGGCAGCCGTGGCAGCTACCTGTTGAAGCACCTCAAAAACATTTCGAACGGCCGCTGCGTGGCGCTGTGCGACCTGGAGCAGACCGCGCTCGACCACGGCGTGCAGACCATCGGCAACCATCCGAAAACTTACAAGGACTACCGGGAGCTGCTGGACCGCAAGGATCTCGATGCCATCTTCGTCATCACGCCGCTCTATGTACACTATCCGATTGCGCGGGATGCGCTCGCGAGCGGCCGGCACGTCTTCTGCGAAAAGTGTCTGGTGTTCAAGCCGGACGAGGTGCACGCGCTGCGCGCGCTTTCCACAGCGCGGCCGAAACAGGTCATGCAGACGGGCTTGCAGCGGCGGTACAGCCAGTTCTACCGGATGGTGAAGGACATGGTGGACAAGGGCGTCCTGGGCGACGTGCATCACATCCACGCGCAGTGGCACCGCAACATGATCAACAAGCCCAGCGTGCTGTGGACGATGAAACCGGGCGGGCCGTCCAACGTCTACAACTGGCGCTTATTCCGGCAGTTTTCCGGCGGCCTGCCCGCCGAGCTGACATCGCACCAGGTCGACATCGCCGATTGGGTGTTCGGTAGCGCGCCGGAGTTCGTAATGGGACTTGGCAGTCTGGATACCCTTACGGACGGCCGCGACGTTTACGACAACATCCAGTTGATCTACCGCTATCCCGCGGGAAAGAAGCTTACCTATTCCGCCATTAGCACCAACCAGTTTCTGCCCTGCTTCAACGGGGCGCGGCCGGAGATGGGCGAGACGATCATGGGAACGGACGGCACGATTGAGATCACGTTAGGCGACGACCTGCACAAGCCGGTGGCCTGGTGGTATCGAGAGCCGCCCAAGTCGACCACCGTCGCGAAGGCCAATGAGAAGCAGCAGCCGTTCGTGGCCGGCGCCACCATGATCGCTTCCGGCGGCGCCAACGGGCCGATTCCGCTGATGACCGGCGACCTGGCTATCGACGGCAAGGACAGCTTCCTCGAACGCGAGGTGAAGTATGCCCGCAGGTGGCTGTATTCGAAAGGCGTGATGGTGCAGGAAGAATCGCGCAACCCGGTGGATGTGGAACTGGAGAGCTTCTTCCAGAATTGCCGCGACGGCGGCCGCCCGCGGGCCGATCTGGAGATCGGCTTGGCCGACGCGGTGGCTGTGATCCTATCCAATCAGGCGATGGACGAAGGCCGCAAAGTCTACTTCAACGAGATCGACAAAATGAGCGTCACGCCCGGCACGCACAAGACCGCCTGAGCTGGTCTGGGGCTGGCGAGCGGCACGGCTGGTGGCGAGGGTCGAAGTCGGATGTCGATACTTCTCTGCGGGCGGCAGTTCCGTTATCCTGGGGTGTGTGCAATCCGCTTCCGCTGAGATGAAAGGGGCGGCACCATGCCGGCCGGCATTGAAGACTCGACAGATGTGGAGGAAAGCGCGTATCGCGCCAATCTGCGTCTGAGTGAGATCGAGTTCAGTCGGCAGCATCTGTATCTGCACTCGCTCCCACGCATCCTGGGGTTGGTTCTGGCAAACGGCTGTAATATTGACTGCCCGCATTGTTACCAAGCCAAGAATGGCGACAACCTGCTCAAGCCCAAGTCAATTGGCGACGAGTTGCGGCGAGAGTTCCGCGCCTTCTATCCCTATCTTTCGACACTGCGTGTCCAAGGCGGTGAGGCATTTGCCTATCCAGGTTTTGCCGATCTGACCGAAGATGTTGCCGGCACGGTCCGCCGGCCTGTTCTTAGCGCCAGCACCAATGGAACCCTCATCGACGAGCGCTGGGCCGAGCGGATTGTCCGTATTCCTTTCCGAAACCTTACCGTCTCGATCGATGGCGGCACGGCCGCTACCTATGCTGGGCTGCGCTGTGGCGCACAACTGGACGCGGTGCTGGCCAACGTGGAGCGCATCCACCGCTGGAAAAGCAAACTTGCCAGCGAGATGCCGTACCTCGATTCGTTCTTTGTGGTCATGCGGTCGAACTTTCGCGAGCTTCCACAGTATTTTGAGCTGATGGCAGCGAGCGGGTTTTCCGAAATCTCGCTCCAGACTCCGGAAATCAACCGCGAGAATTCATCTCGACATCCCACATTAGTGCGCGACGAAGTGATCGCGTCCGACGCCGAGGTGCGCGAAGTATACCAAATACTGCAGAAGCTGCTGCCTCTCGGGCGCCTTCGTTTCCGAGCTATCCGGACGAGCGGGTTTACGTCGCTTTTCCGTGAGCATCGGCTGGATGCGTCTTTCCTTCGGGAACATTCCGAAGGGTTGTATCCCGATAGCGAAGGATTGACGGGCGCGGCATCTTCCGATGCGTCGCCGACAAGTACCGAAGATCGTGTTCCCCTGTGTCCCAATCCCTGGACCACACTCTTCGTGGCCGAGAACGGAGACGTACACGTCTGTTTTCTCGCCGAACCGGTTGGCAATCTCTATCAGGCTCCTCTGATCTCCATTTGGAATAGCCCGGCTGCGCTGGCGAAGCGCAGCCGGATGATCTCCGGACGGTACGTTGCCTCAGGCTGTTCGCCCCACTGGTGCTCATGGCGCGACGCCAAAAAGGCCGCCGTGCCAGCTTCGGCTGAAATCCAATCGGGAATTGCGGAGATGCAGCAACTGGCCAGCCGGGCTGCGACGCTACGACCATCGATCCCGATCGATGAGGATTCCTCGGGCATATCGGCAGTACGGCGCCAGATGGCCGAGCGCGAACGCTCCGTACGCGAGTCGCACATGATTGTTCAGCAGCTTTGCGAAACCAACCGGGAGCTTCACGAGAAAGGGCTGCAACATATCGCCCAGTTGGAAGCGAAGGCCGACAAAGCCATCGCGGACTTCGAGGCGCTGGCCAAGGAATGGCGCCAGTTCCGCTCGTGGCGAATCATCCGCCTTGGGCTAGCGGTAGCCAGGATCAGCCAGTTGATTACGCGCCGTTTCAGATCTGTATCCATCAAGAACTCCGCGTCGCTGCACGCCAGCGACTGACCTGGTGGCATCTTGCCGCCCAGCGCCGGTATCACTTCCGTGAAGTCCAAGTTCCATTCCCGCGGGCAGAAAGCTGTGTGGCAGGGCTCATCTGAGGTGTGCCGCAAAGCGGCGGGACACCGATCCTTGGTCTGATCGAGCTACCCCCGCGCCGATGGGGCGAGACCCTGGCACTGCGACTGGGCCTTCGGCGACGATTTGAGCATGCGGATCATCGTCGAGATATTGATTGTCGCATTTGCCAATTCCAACAACGTACCGCCGATCGAGCCGGTGATGATATTGTTGGCTAACCACAGGAGTGTGCTGACCAGCAACACGGATCGGAACGGCACGCCCCTCATGGTAAAAATCGCAAATGTCGCAATGCACGAGCCGATTACGGGTAACCAGCCGGCTGGGTTTCTGGCGAACGCCACGCCCATGCCGACATTCGCAGCGACGATCGCTGCACCAAGCGCCCATGACCGGTATCGCAGCGCCAGGAATGACCGCAATGATGAAATGAGTGAACTGGCGGAAGCGGGAAGATTCCCTAATAGGACGAAGTGCAGGGCGTAAACCAGGCCCTGAGTCGCATTGAAAAACTTGAGACGGTCATCGCTTTTTTGAAGAAAAGCCGTAGTGCCGAGAGCAAGAGCGATGTATCCGACAACTTGCGCCGGAGAGAATAGGTCCATTTTTGCGATGTTCCAAACCGGATTGGTTTCAAAGACGTGCCGACAACCAGTTTAACATTCCACCCGTTTGGACCGCCGGCCAAGCACTCGAACAGGCGGATTGCTCCCGTGAAGCCGGTTTGCATACAAGACCTATCCATCGAGCCGTAGCGAAGTTAGTCCTGACAGACGCCCATGGTCGGTTTCCTAATCCGCACCACCTCCAGCTAAGTGCCGTTGGACGAGGGCGGCCTCTTGAACGTTGGATCTTTCAAGCTGGGCCTGGAGCACGTCATGCCCACCGGCGACCGAAGACAACTTAGCGGCTTACACTCGCTTTGTAATCCGGAGCTCCGGTTTCGGGGCAGCGGGGCCGAGGCACTGGAGCCGAAGAGCGGAGATGCGGCCGGGCAAGCTTTCCAAGGCTCGCGCCACGATGGCGAGGACGGGCTCGGGAGGGGCAGCGGCGCGCAGGTTGAGTAGCAAATGGTGGTTGGTGGCGGGAGATGCGTCGAGCGCACCTTCCACGAAGGGCTCTTCTCCATTCGTGCAGAGAGCGGCTTTGAGCGATCCGGTGGGCGTGCGATCTAGTTCCTTCAAGTGCATGATGGGGATTCCGGCCTGAGTGAGTTCGCGGTCCAGCCGATCCAGAAGCGGGCCGATCAACATGGCTGGCGAGAGAGGCGGATGGCACGCGAGATGGGCCTCGGCATTGAGCCAGGCGAGCGCCGCCTCGGCCTGGGCATGGGGCTCGTAATCGATTTCCAGAATTGCGCCACCGAGAGCGAGCCTGCCGGACATGGTTTCATCCAGCCCGCAGCGATGCCTTGGCCAGTACGGGCACTGAGTTGACGCGCGTCGAATCCTGGGAGGTGCGGCGGATCCGGGTAGAGGTCGGATTTGGTAAAGCAGACTAGATCCGCTTCTTCCAATTGCTTTCGGAAGAGGAAAGCGACGTCGGGGCACTCGAGTTGTTGGGCACGGCGAGGGTCGACCAGCAAGGTCAATGGCGCGAGTTGAAACGCATCGCGGTAGGCGTCCTGGATGGGCTGCAGGATGGTGGCGGAGAGATCGGTGCAACTGCCGACTGGCTCGGCGAAGATGACGTCGGGCGAGTGCGCGCGGAGTTGATCGGCGATACGGATGAGTTCGGAGAAGCGGCAGCAGAAGCAACCGCCGGTGACCTCGCCTGCGTGGAAACCGCTCGATCGCGCGAATTCCGTATCGACTAAAGATTCGCCCTGATCGTTCAGGATGATGGTGCTGCGGAGCCCGCGGTCCGCGAGCAGGCGGGCGGCGGCGAAGATGAGTGTGGTCTTGCCGGCGCCCAAGAACCCGGCACGACTACCAGATGGGGAGGCTCACTCATGCGTGAATGTTGAGTTTCAGAACACCGCCTTCGGCGAGTACGAGAGGCTCCGGGAACCGGAACAGGGCGAGGGAGCCGGAGCGCTCGACGCGATGAGCGACCGCTATTCCGTTGAGCGTTGCTACGCCGGCGGTACCGCGAGCCGGGAACTCGCAGGACCGGCAGGGCAGACTGCCGTGAAGGACCTTGATTTCCAGGCCGGGTCCGGTGGAAAATGTGCCCCAGCCGGCGGCGGCGGACCAGAAGCAGGTAAAGCGATCGTGTGGAACACGCGGGGCGACCGTCACGGCAGCGTTGGAAGCGTGGTAGCGGAATCCGCTCAGCGCCAGCACGCCCGACCAGGCGGCCATGGCGCGAGCGTAGTGGTGTCCGCATTCGGCCTCGTCCCAAGGATTGCGGAACTGTCCGTCATAGCGGCGGCGAATGTCTTCGATGCACTCCAAACCCTGGCCGACCATGCCGTAGTAGATCATCAGCGCCGCCGCCTGGTATTCGAACCCGGTCATCACTTCGGCGTAGTACGGGAACGGAACCGCCGGCCGTTCGGCCATGCCATAATCGCAAATGACGATGGCGGATTCGTCGTTCAACGCAAAGGTGCGCTGGACGCAATCGTGCTGAGAGAGGTCGCGCTTGTGGTTGTAGCGGAAGATGGCATCCAGCGTCTTGCGCACATGCGCTTCGTTCACCAACAGTCCCAGACCACAGACTTCCGACTGGTATTGTCCAACCAACTGATCCACCAAACAGCCTGCGCCCACCTGGTACTCAGGCCGCTCGCTGTTGTCCGAGCCCATATCGGAAACCAAGGTCTTGGCGATCCGGTCCTTCTTCAAGCCGCGAACCTGTTGAACATAGAACTCGCCGTTGAACAGGTTCGCGTCAATCCACTTCGATCCCTTCTCAAACAGCGCGTGGCACTCCGCCGCGAACTCCGCGTCACCCACGGTCTGCGCCATCGACTCGCAGGCGCGCAGCGCGCCGAGGTAGTAGATGCCGCACATCGGGTTTGGTCCGTAAAACTCCACGTCATATGTGTTGTGCTGCGGACCCTGTAGCACGCCGGTCTTTTCCGGGTCCCAGCCGGTGGCCATCCAGGCGAACTCGATTGCTTTCCTGGTGCGCGGCCAGATTTGTTTGAGCCATGCAGTGTCGCCGGATAGCCGCCAGTCCAGGTAGACCTTCATGATCTGGCCCATTTGTCCGTCCGCCGCTGCGAAGCCCGAGCGGCCCGTGCCCTTGGGTAGTGTCTCCCGGAAATGAATCGCACCGGTGTCGTCCATCATGTAACCGAAGGCGGCGTTGCGCAGGCTGCGGGCGAGAGATGGGAACAGGTGCGCGGTCGCCGTTTCGTAGTTCCACACATGCGTGCACGACCCATGGCAGCAGCCGCCCTGGTCGTTCGCGCCTTCAAAGCCGTGGAACTCCCCGTCCGCCGTGCGGAAGCAGACCTGAGTGACGAGCGTGGAGAGATTGCTCATCGCCGCGTCCTTCACGGCGCCTGGCAGTGTGGAGTCGCGCATTGTCTGAACGAATAGGCGGGTCTTCGCTTCCAGTGGTTCGAGGTTCCGCGCCAGATGCTCGGCCGCGGCCCAGGAATCTTCGTACTGAGTGCAGTAATAGTTACCAATAACGGTCTTCTCGTAGCCCTTTTCCGCGTGCCAACCGCAGCGCTGCGGCGTGCGGTTGGGGAAGTGCCAGGCGAGGACAAAGGCGATGCTGGTCTCCGCGCCTGGGGCGATCTCTTTGTGTACGCACACCGCCCCCACGGCGCTGCGCGGATTGGGCTCGCCCTCAAGGCGTCCCTTGGCGGCGAACTCGTCCCAAAATCTCATCGGGCTGTTCCACCAGCGGCCCTGCGGCCAGCCTCGCCAGACGCTCACTTCGCCTCCGCCCAGCGCCGCCAAGGTGAAATTGCCGAACAGCGGGTTGTCCGCGGCGAGTGCGGGATTCGTCATTACCAAGCCGTGCAGCGCGCCGGCCTCACGCCGCTCGTTGGTGCGCTGGTCGATCGGCGGGCGCGCCATCCCTGCGTCCACATAGTCGCGCAGCGGATTGTCGATCGAAAAGCAAAGCCCCACCTGCGCGGCTACCGAATTGGGGTTGGTGATTTTGTAACGCAGCACTACGGCGGGCAGCCCGGAAGCGTCGGCATCCAGGGGGAAGAACGGCGTGAAGGCTTCGAGAGCCAACTTCACCGGCAAGCGGCGGTCCCGGAAGTCGATGTGCGCCATCGGATACTCGCCCGTGAACACCGCGGAATCGAGCCGTTGCAGCCCCGGCGAGTTGTTCGAGCCCAAGCCGCTGGCGCCTTCATAGGGCGCCAGGATGCGCGACTCAGCTACCTTGGCGACGGGCTTCCTGCCGGGCAGTTGGGCCCAGATGGATGCATAGGCATAGGGCGGCGCGTTGCCTTTCTCCGGCCGGTTGAAGATTTCCCAGTCACGCAACTGGCCCCTGCCACCGAGAGCGATGGAGCCGGCGGCAATGCCACCCAGTGGGAAGGCAATCATCGAGAGCTGCTGGCCGGTGAACCGCCGCGGCCAGTCAACGGTGGCCGGAGCGGCAACTGGGCTCCCGCCACGGGGAGTAGCAGGCGGCGTGGCTGCGACCGGAGCCTGCGCTCCCACAGCGACGGCGGCAGGCGCCGCGCCGGCGACCTTCAGAAACATGCGGCGGTTCGATTGCATAACGCCTCATCCCGAGGCCGCCGGTGGTCGGCCGATGCTTCTATTGAGTCCGGCGCCCCCGCTTCACAGCCTACCAAGCGCCGTTCTCCCTTAGCAACGAACCGGAGTCGTTATATACGCACGGCTGTGAGCACCTAAACGGCGGCTTCGATTACGCGGCCGCGGTTACCCCGTGAATCCTCTCCAGGAGTTGGATGGTTCGTTCGACCTCCGCTGCGGCATCGTGCTCCGACCACTGGAGAACCGGAGACACGATGCGGACAATAAGTGTTCTGCCCGCTTGGGGCTCGAAATCCCGTTTTCCGCTTGCGTTCAGAAGATCAGCTTAAGTGAAAACTGGATCTGCCGCGACGAACCGGCGGTGCGGCTGATCATGCCGAAGCCGGGCCCAGTGACGGTGTTGGCGGGCAGGCCGAAGTTCACGATGTTGAACAGATTGAAGAACTCGGCGCGGAATTGGATCGTGCCTAGTTCGGCTGCCCCTCGCTTTCCGACGGGTGTGTCCTTGATGAGCGCGACATCCGCATTGTGGAAACCCGGACCGCGGAACGTGTTTCGGCCGAGCGTGCCGAAGCGCCCGTCATTCGGTCCGGTTCCGCCGGGCACATGGATCGGAACGGAGAATAGGGAAGCGTTGTCCGCTCCCAGTCCGAAATAGTCCTCCCGTATGGTGCGGCTAGTCGAGAGGTCGGGGACTCCGATCTGATCGGGCCGGTCGGTGCCGCCCGCGCCGACTCCGGTTTGCTGCACGCCCGAGTAGATGGTGAAAGGGAGGCCGGTGAGGAATGTCCCGATGCCCAGCAATTGCCAACCGCGGGTGAGCGTCTTGCCCAGAGGCCGCAGCAGGCGCACCGAATCCGCATGTAGATCCTGGAAAAGGCTGAAGCTGGCCGCATCCTTGATGTCGAAGCCGGACGGCCCTTTGTCCAACGCGGGATCGAACGGATTCATCGGCGCGGTCTGGGCGACAGCGCCCGAGGAACCGGAAATGAAGCCGCCAATCACGGCGCTGGTATCGTCGAGGGATTTGGAATGCGTGTAGCTGGCCTGAAACCCGAGGCCGAAGGCGGTCAGGTTGTTCTGTGCGGACAGTTGCAGGGCATGGTAGGTGGAGTGCGAGCGGTTGGTTATTTCGGCGACTGGCCCGTACCCACCGGTCACGAGGCCCGAGGAATCGAATTGTGTGTAGGGCGCGAAGGCGGGGTCCGCTCCGGAAAAACCATTGGGAAAGTCCATGCTCGGCAACTTGATTCCCGCGGTTCCCACGTAGGCTCCATTCAACGTGACACCGCGGACTTTGTGTTCGATGCCTGCCGTCCAGGTGCCCACGTACCCGCCGCTGAAGTTGGGCGCGATGCCACCAACGGAGAGCGGCGTGATCTGATGATCGGGAGAGATCGCCGCAAGGTCCTGCTCGAAGCGGAGCACATCCATAAGAGTGTTCGGAGCCACCTGCTTCGAGTCTCCCGAAGCGAAAACCAGTTTCCCATCCGGCGTGTAGACGGAGGGCAACTGCTGCGGCGTGATGGTCATGCCGTAGCGAATCGACTGGCCAGGCGCGGCGGTGAGGCGGGGATATACGACAAACGGCGTGCTGCCGGTGAGTGAGTTGTCCTGCCATAGATTGACCAGCAGCGTGGTGATGGCGGCGCCAACGTGCACGGTGGTGTTCGAGGCGACGCGCCAGTCCACGCCGAGCCGCGGCCCCCAGCCGTTCCTGTCGAGGTTGTATCCGGGCCGCGGGTTAACGATCAACTCCGACCCGGGCGGCCCCGTTCCGCCCGAAAGCATGGGCGCGGATGTGCGTTTCTCCTCCTCGCGAATGGGCGAGGTGATCTCGTAGCGCAAACCGTAGTTCAGCGTCAGCCGGTCAGTGACTTTCCAACTGTCCTGAAAATATGCATTGTAGGAGTCACGGTGGATGGCCGAATCGCCGATGGAGTCTCCCTGCGCGAACATCGGCGGTGCCACGGCGATGGTGTAGGTAAACGCGCTCGCGGTGAGTAGACCGGTCAGCGTGTCTGGCAGCGGATCGCCCACCTGAATATCGTGCGTCCCGCTGAGGGAGCGGATCGCTGCAGGCGAATATGCCACGCCACCACCGAACTGGTACTGACCGTTGGGATTCAGCCCGAACAGCGTGGTATCGCGATTGGAGCGAACCTCGCCGCCGGTTTTGAAAGTATGCTTCCCACGAATTCGCGTGAGGTTTGTCCGCGCCTGAAACAGATTGCCATATTCCGCCATGACGGAACCGCCCGCCGCATTGAACGCTTCGTAAAGTCCATCGCCGAATACCAGCGAAGGATCGGTGCGATCGGGCGTTGGGAACGACGGCGTGGTACGCGTGAAGCTGATCGAGTATTCCTGAGTAGTGGTGGGCGACGGCGTGCGCGCCAGAGTGATGACGGCGTTGCGCTGGCGATCCAGAAATCCCACGGCGAATTCGTGAGAGAGAGCGGTTTGGTCGGGATTGGTGTCCGGGCCGGTGTTGTCAGCCATAGTGAACCGCCCGAACAACTTCGACTTGTCGGATAGGTTGTGATCGATGCGCGCGGAGAACTGATCGGCAACGGTGGTCACCTTCGACGAACCGGCCCACGTGCGCGCACCGTAGGGGCCCTGCGCGTCATTTGGCAGAGGATAACGCGCCAGCACTGTCGCGATGCGCGGATCCACCGGCACAATCAGCGTGTCGCCCGCGTATGCTGTGGTGTCGAAACCCTGGCGTTCGGCGGCGGTGGGGACCGGCAGCACCTCTGTGTCGCTGAGCACCTGGCGAAACCCCTGATACTCGGCGAAGAAGAAGGTCCGGTTGTGGCCGCCGTAGACATGCGGAATCGTCAGCGGACCGCCGGCCGTCAGGCCAAACTCGTTACGGATGAAGGGCGGAATGCGGCTGGAACTGGCGAGTGTGCGGTAGTCGAAGAAGTTGCGCGCATCGAGCGCGGCATTGCGCAGAAACTCGAACGCGGAACCATGCACCAGATTCGCACCCGACTTCGTGATGATGTCGGTGAAGCCTGCGGCTCCACGCCCGATCTCGGCGGGCATCCAACCCGAGCTGGAGCGAATCTCCTGCACCGCATCGACGTTGAAGTTGGTGAAAGTGGCCCCTCCCATTTCGGGATCGGTACTGTCCGCGCCGTCCATCGCAAACACGGCCGCGGTGCCACGCTGCCCGTTCACGGCGAACTGCTGCGTGAAATTGGATGCGCCGTTGGTGTCGGTCATGGTGCCGGCCGCCAGCAGAAGCAACTGACTGAAGTCGCGCTTGTTCAG
>CAZFOP010000061.1:0-12310 GCA_964520085.1 uncultured Solibacteraceae bacterium
TCCGCCATCGACTCGCGGTACCAGTTGACCTGTTCGCCGCGCCGCCGGTCCATGGGGTAGAAGCAGATGTATTTCGATTCGGGAATTCGCGGCCACAACCGCGGCGCCATGGCGGCGCGCTGGCGGGCGAGGACTTCCTCGATGCCGGCGTTCCATCCCTCCGTGTTCGGCTCGATGCCCTTGGCGGCGAGGCCGGCGTACACCTTCGCGGAGGATTCGTAGAGACCGAGTTCGACCACGGATAGATAGGATCCTGCCGCATCGAGATAATCGCCGAGGCGCAGGCGGGCGATATCGATCTCGGTCGAATTCAATTCCTCGAAGCTGCGGCGAAAGTGAACGAGCAGCAGGTCGCCCTTGTGGCCGAGCAGCGAGTAGAACGCGCTTTCGCATCCGTCCGCGTGGGTTTCCATGCTGCCGAGGAGAGCGGCGGCTTCGGCGAGAATTTCTGCCCGCGCCCGTGCCGGCAGGGCGCGCCACGCGGCACGCCGGAAGCGCATCATCTGGTGGAGCACGCTCGCCCCTTCGAGCGTGAGCGGCAAAGCGGGCGCCGCCGCGGCGGCAGCCGGATCGGGAGTCATGCCCTTCATTATGGGACAAAACGGGTGTGGCAACACAGCGAGGAGGTTCGAGCGAAGTGGCCGCGGCGCGCCGCTGTGACGGACGGCGCACACTGGTTTTCGCGTGGCATCCCGGCAACACATGGAGTTGGACGGTGGTGAGCGGATTGCATGTTTAGAAAACGAGAAGGGCGGTTGCTGCCGTGGTTCCAAGATAACGGGACAGGGTTTATCGGCGATCGCGGCCGCAGCCGTCCCTCCTCGCCAACGACCGATCACTGCGGCGCCTGCTCCGCTAATGGTCGCTGACGATGCGGGATTCGACGGAGAACTTCTTGTAGTTACTGAAGGCGGAATCGCCGTCCATGCGGAACCCCTTGAGCAGCGCGATGCGGCCGGACACGCTGAATGTCATGCGCTTAGGGAGCCAGACCTCGTTGTTGACGTACGCATACTCCATGTGAATGTGCATGCCTTTGCCGAGGCGTGCGACGACCATGCCAAACGAAATGGTGTCGGTGGTTTCCGCATCGATTCTGACCGGCTGATAGTCGCCCTTAGAAACCCAGACGCGGCCCTTCATCTTGCCGAGAAAGCGGGCCACGTCATTGGAATTGAATCTATAGCCTGGGTGCGGCGCGGCCTCAATCACCCACACGGGCACGCCATCGATTTGCTCTTCGCCCGCCAGGCGGAGATCGAGCCCATCGACAACCTCGTCCATCTGCTGCCGCTCGCGCTGGCGGCTGCGCTCTTTGGCATCGAGGCGTTGCTGACGCTGCTCGGGCGCCTCGTTGGCGCGCTGTGCGTCGGTCTTCCGGCGCTCGGCTTCCCGTTTTTGACGAGCGGCTTCCTGCTTCCGCTCCTCCTGTGGCGAGAGCGGCTTGTCGTCGCGCTGCGTCAGACGGCGGAATTGCGAGTCTTCGCGCAGCGGAATGACGTCCCACGTAGTGGATTCGCGGTGCTTGACCGCGCCGGCGCCGTCGAGCGTGCGTTGCTCATCGCGCTCGATGTAGGTGTACGCGAGTTCCAATTCGTGGTTGCGAGCATTCACCCGCAGGGCGCGGCGAAGGATCTCCTTCGGATCGTCGCCGGCGCGCAATGCAGGCTCGGCAAAGCACAGCAGCGCACACAGGCTTGCCAACCAGATCCGAATCGAGCGATCGAACATCAGGTTCTTTCGGTTAGGCAATAGTTGTGTCCTCGCTGGCACGGCGTGCGGCTGAAGCCCGATGCCGACGGGCTTGAACCACCGAAAATTCGGCGATTGAGCCCGCCGGTGCGTACATGGGCAGTTCTGATTCCAGACCGCACGTAGGGGATCGTGCGGGCAACCGCTGTAAGGGTGGGAACGTCTATAATGCATACGGAATGTCTGCCGGACAAAGCCCCGATGCCGTCCCGCCGTTTCCCGCGCCGGCTGGAGACCAATCGGGTTCGCGCCCGGTGCGCCTTAGAGTTGGCAGAGCGCTGGCCTGGCTGCGCGATCTGGCGTTTTCCGTGCTACTCGCGGTGGTGCTGATCGTCTTCATTTATCAGCCGGTCAAAGTGGAAGGCACCAGCATGGAGCCGTCGCTGACCGACCAGGAACGCATCTTCATCAACAAATTCACTTTCCGTTTGGGACTGGGCGGCATAGGCCGCGGCGACACGGTGGTCTTTCATTACGACGAGAACAAGTCTTACATCAAGCGGGTGATCGCCTTGCCAGGAGATCGCGTGCGCATCGACGCCGGCAAGGTGTTCGTCAACGGGCGACCTCTCGAAGAAGAGTACGTGCCCGAGCAATACCGTGACACGATCTCCTGGCCGCCGGGCGACGACGCGCGGGACGAAGTGGTGCCGCCGGATATGTATTTCGTTTTGGGAGATCACCGATCGCAATCGAGCGACAGCCGCTCCTGGGGCTTCGTGCAGCGCAAGAGCATTTACGGCAAGGCAGTATTCGTTTACTGGCCGCCGGACAAGATCGGACGATTGCGTTAGATCCGTGGCGCCCAGCGCGCCATGCTAGTTCCCAGCGCTCACCGTAACAGCGCTCATCGTAACACTTGCCGTGTGAAGCGGCCCCCTGTATACTTACATTTTCGCTGAGTGGAGTATGACGGCGAGAGACGAATTCGATCCATTGGCCCCGCAGCGCGAGGCGGCCTTTTTCTACGGCCTCTTCCTGCGCGGACACGACGTGGAAACGCTTCGCCAGGATATCGACGTGCCCCGCTCGACGATCGACAAGTGGATGCGGGCCAAGGATTTTGAGATCCCGTTCCGCGAGAACTTGCGCCGTGTGTATAGCTACCGCAAGCAGGTACTGGCCATCTTCGATGGGCTGGTACTGAACGAGCAGGACCATTTCCGGCTGCAATAACCGAGGTTAATTCCAAACCAGCGGTCCCCGCCGCAGCGACGTGCTAAGGTGAGAAATCAAGGGATGAATATTCTGTTCATTGGGGATGTGTTTGCCTCGCCTGGGCGGCGGATCGTCGCGGATCACCTCGAGGACATCATCCGGACGAACTCGATCGACCTGGCGATTGCCAATGCGGAAAATGCGGCGGGCGGATTCGGCCTCACGCCGTCGATCGCGGAGGAACTTCTCGGCCTGGGGCTGGACGTACTCACCAGCGGCAACCACATTTGGGATAAGCGCGAGATCCTCGACTATCTAGCGCGCCAGCCGCGACTGTTACGTCCTGGCAACTACCCGGAAGGACCGGGGTGCGGTATGGTAACCGTACGGGCGCGCAATGGCGTGGAGTGCGCCGTATTGAATTTGCAGGGGCGGACGTACATGCCGGCGACGGATTGCCCATTTCGTAAAGCGAGCCAGATGCTCGCTGGCCTGGATCCGGCGATTCGCGTGCGCTTCCTGGATTTCCACGCGGAAGTGACGAGCGAGAAGATGGCCATGGGCTGGCATCTCGACGGCAAGGTCTCGGCGGTGATCGGCACCCATACGCACATCCCTACCGCCGATACGCGCATCCTGCCGGGCGGCACGGCCTATCAGACCGATTGCGGCATGACGGGGCCGTACGAATCGGTGATTGGAGTGGAGGCGGGGATCGTTATCCAGCGCTTCCTGACGGCGCTACCGGCGCGTTTTGAAACGGCGCGCGGCGGAGCGGAGTTGCACGCGGTGATCGTGGACGTGGATGAGGCCACCGGAAAAGCGCGCGCGGCGCGCCGCCACGCCATTGGCGGAGATTGAGCGAATGGATCCATCGAACCCCACAGTCGACCTTTCCGCGTTTTTCATTCAGGAGATCGGCGCGCTGCTGTTCGGTATCGCGTTCCTGTTCTTGTGGCGCCAGTCGCACGCGATCTACTTTGGGCTATGGGCGGCGGCCTGGGGGCTGCGCGGCGTGGCCACAGTATTCGGTTTCGAGCTGCTGAGCCGTGGCGGGTTGGTCTGGCTGGCGCCTTACGCCACCTTCGATTTTGCTTTTGCCATCGTGCTGATTGCCGCGGCGCGCGCCGGATTTGGCTCCGGCTTGCAGGGATGGCGCGGAATCCTGCGCCTGATCCCACTGCTGCCCGTATTCGTGACCCTGGTGTACTCCGTGGCACTGTACTCCCGCCTGGAGGCCTACCATTCGTCGCACGCCCTCCTGCTGGGTTTCATTTACCTTTACAATTTCTTACGGCTCCGGCGCCAAGGCGGGCTCGGGTATCGATTGTTCCGCTTCTCGCTGGTGGTTCTATCGGCGGCATTCTTCGAGCACGCGTTCGTCTTCCTGTGGATGTACAACCAGGGCAATGCGCCGGACTGGGCGCGTTACCTGCATCACGAGTCCTATTATGATTTCGCGCTTCACTGCGTGATGGCCTTCTCGGCGATGGCGATGTGGAGCGAGACGCAAATGGACCGGCTGCGGGGCCTCACGGTCGAAGTCGAAAACCTGCGCCGCGAAAACAATAGCCGGGCCGATCTGGATTCGCTCACCGGGCTACTCAACCAAGCGGCGCTGGCGCGGCGGGTGGAACGGGCGGATGGACCGGACTGCGTGGTGGTGGTGTGCGACATGGATAATTTCAAGGAGGTCAACGACCGGTACGGCCACCTGGTCGGCGACGAGATCCTGCGCAACGTGGGCAACCTGCTGGAACGATCCATCCGCCACGACGACGAAGCGTATCGCTGGGGTGGCGACGAATTTGTGATTCTCTTCCTGAACCAAAGTACGGAGGGCGCGGCCAAGCGCATGACTGAGATCGAGCGGCGGTTGAGCGATTTCCAGGTTCGCGGATTCGGCGGGCTGGCAATTTCATTCAGTTGGGGCGTTGCCGAGGGACGCGGCCGGCCGCTCCGGCAGGCTCTGGATGAAGCCGACCACTCCATGTACGACTCAAAACGCAGCCGCGGCTTGGTCGCCCGCGAACGCCAGCAGGCGAACTGACGCGCTCGCCGGCGCCGGATTCGCCCGCGCCCCGTTTGACCCGGTGCGATGAAGTCTCTTATACTGAGGAATCGGCATGTATATTCTTTTTCTTCTGATTCACATCCTGGTCTGCATTTTTTTGATCATCGTGGTACTGCTGCAAAGCGGGAAAGCGGCGGACTTGGCCGGGGCCTTCGGTGGAATGGGCTCTCAAACGGCGTTCGGGCCGCGAGGTTCGGCCACGCTGTTGTCGAAGGCGACGACAATATCGGCGGTGCTGTTTATGTTCACCTCACTTGGGCTCTCGATTCTGGCGACGAAGAACGCGGGCCTGGGATCCACGGTTCTGGAGGGCGGTTCCACCAAGAGCGCACCGATCAGGACGCAGGCGCCGGGTCTCCCGGCTCCAGGACGGTCTCCGGCGGTGCCGTCGCAGACCACGCAGATCCCGATCCCGGTGCCAGCTCAGCAGAGCGCCGGTAAGCCGATCCCAGTGCAAATCCCGGCTCAGCCGGCACCGGACAAGAAGTAGCCACACAATGCGGAGGTGGCGGAATTGGCAGACGCACTAGCTTGAGGTGCTAGCGGGAGCAATCTCGTGGGGGTTCAAGTCCCCCTCTCCGCACCATATCAAAAGCCGCTGTATCGGATTGATACAGCGGCTTTTATCATTTCTGCACGTCCGCAGGCTTCTTACCATTCAGTTCGGTCTCCTTTTGTTTGGTGACGTCACTTGTGACGAGTCTTGGGCGTGTGCCCGGCTGAGGAACTCCTCGGCCATCTTGCCAGCTTCAAGTGTGTCGCTCTGATCAGCGATGTTGTACCGATCAAAGACACCACGAGTGCGATGACCGGTGATCTTCATAATCACCGACTCCGCCACGCCCGCGCGCCGGAGATTCCGGACCGCCGTGCGGCGAAGATCGTGGAATAGCAAGCCGGGAACGCCGGCAACCCGACATGCCAAGCTCCAGCTCATCCTGAAATCCTTGATCGGTACCAAGCCGCGTGCGAAGAGGTACTCGCTCGTGCGCGGCTGCATTTCGAGGTACGTCCGCATGTCGCCGTATATCGGCACCGCCACGGGTTCTGTTTTCCGGTTCGCCTTCTTGCCTTGCATCCAAATGCACGAAGACGCCAGATCCACCTGCTCCCATTTTATCCGGAGCAGTGCGCCCTTTCGAAGGCCCACGTGATAAGCGATGACAAAGAGCAGCTTCAATTCCTGGACAGTTCAGCTAAGAGACTTCGGTAATGTTCAGGCTCTAGGAATCCTTTCCGCGGCTCACTCTCCGTCAGCTTTGGAAAGAATGGCACCCGTCCGACAAGGGCGGATCTTGCTGGTAGCCGAGCTGAAAGGCGCGATGCAGGAGGCCCAATTCCCGATTCACGGTACTGGGCTTGACATCCTTCAGTCGCTGCTGGATGTACTGCTTTACCCGCGCGCTCGTTAGCTTGGCAGCCTTGATGTCTCCTATGGCCGGGTTGATGATCGACTTGACTTTGAGAGTTGCGATATAGGCTTGGGCCACGCCGCGCACGTCGTAGCCTTCGAGCAGAATTGTCCAATGCAAGATGAGCATGAACGGGCCCGGGGGGCAGGGGCGGTTTCCAACTCCACGTACGCTCGCACCACGCCGCGCTCCCGCCTGCTTAGCTCGCCATACCGCTGCCAAGTCAACACGCGCTCCACCCAGGCATATCTCTCGTTGCGCCCGCTCCCCGCGAACTCGATCGGCTCGCTCGACTGCAGGAACTCCCGGATCTGCTCCCGGCTGAGGCTCTCGGCATTCCACATCCGCACTTGCACCCGGCCGCGCCACGCCTACCCCATTCTTCCCTCTTTCATGCTCATCTTGCATTGGACAATTCTCACCCACCGCTTCAAACCCATGGTCGAGTCCGACCGCCAGGAAGGCAACCGCCTGAGCGTGGACGGCCCCCACTTCTTCATCAATAACCACGTAATCAGCGGCGGGATCTCGCGGACTTCAAGCACCTGATCGACGCCCCCCTGAACGAGACCGCCGCATCAGCCGCAGCAGTCGTTCCCGCCCGGTGGAGAAGATACACGCCTGCTGCCGGGCGTCGCAGACAGTAGGAGGCCCGAGCCTTGGTTAACCGCGAATCCGCACGACGCGTGAAGCAGACCCGCTCAAACATAGGGACGCCCAGCTAAAGGCAGTGCCGCCCAGCGCAGGAGTACTCTGGCTGGTCTGGCTAACTGATTGATTCAACAAATCGCTGTGCCCCCTCTCAGTTTTCACACTACCGCTAGAGGAATTGCATGGAAAATTGCTGGGGAAGTTCCCCCCTCCAGCTCATCAGTGAACACCGAAATTCCATCGACCTGTCGGAGCAGGCCCGCATCCCTCACTCTTCGTCATTAGCTCGTTCATAATCAATAAAACACAAAGGCGGAGCTTTCGCGACGGCTGTCCGGTCGGCACGCGTTGATGGGCTTCTGAAAACTTCGGCCGCGTTGGCGTGAGCCAGGCGGTCTCCTCACTCGACGGCCTCTGCCTGCAATTGTCTGCGGATTCGGCAGGGAACCGTGGCCGGGGTTATGGCGGGGAGCAGTGCGAGTCCTTCCTTGGCCGCTGCGTGCGCTTTTTCCGGTCGGCCGGCGGCATGGTAGGCCCGGGCGAGCGTAAGCAGAAATCCCGGTTTCTGATGATGGCTCATCTCCACGGCGCGTTGGGCACATTCGATGGCGAACTGGGGATCGCGAAGCTGCACCGGCTGGACAATCGTCAAGCCAGTTGCTATTTCGTCGAAGGTGTAGGCTGAGGCGTTTGATCGTTTTCCCATAGCCTTCAGGATGGCAACCCCTCTTGTTGCTAGATCCAACATTCCCTCTAATTGATGGAGCGCCCATTGTTGTCGGCTAATTCGGACCAAAATGAAGCCAAAGTCGGTTCGCCAATCGACGTTTTCCGGTTGAAGCTGGAGAAGGTGTTCATTGAGAGCACGTGCTTCCGCCAATATTTTCAAGGTTTGCACGGCGTCCGCAGCTCGATCTGCCGGATCCTCCGTGAAAACTCCTTCCGAGCGCTCTTCAAAAGACTTCGCTTCAGTATCCAAGAGTGCCGCCAGGCTGAGTTCGGCTCTAGCGTCATTTGGGTCCGCGGCGAAGAGAGATTGCTCGATGGCTCTTGCCCGTTGCAGGTAAGATAGCGCCTCCCGATATCTTCCGAGGTCCTTGAGCGCAGCGCCGGTGTATTGCAGAGCGACAGCTGTGAGGCGCTGATAGCCGGGTTGTTTCCTGGCCTCTTTGGGTAGGGCGTTCAGGCTGTCAATCACTTTGAGGTAGTCCGGCAGTGCCGCGGCCGGTTCGGCTTCAGCCATTAGTTCAGCGATTCTCAGATGACATGTTGCGATTGTTCCCAGTTCGCGGGGAGAGCCGGGATTGAGCGCGAGGATATGTTCCTCGATTTCGAGCATCTTGTGATATGCCGCCAGCGCAGCCACTGGATCGCTCAGTTCGTCCCCCAGGATCGAATAAGCCCACTCGGCATCATGCAAGGCATCAGCGGTTGCGCCGGGTTGAGATGCGAGTTTGTCGAGAGTTGCCGCCGCCAATTGCATCAGTGTTACAGCTTCCTGCGTTCTGCCGGCCCCGAAGAGCACCTCGCTCCGCGACCGTTGTGCCACCGCGAGAATGCGCGCCGCAGCCGCGTTGCCCGGCTGTCGCCGAACGATTGTCGTGGCGATGGAGATGGCTTTGTCCAAGCTGGTCAATGCGCCTGGCACATCGCCCAGGTTCGGCTGGTACCCGTTGCCTTGCAATTCGCCCAATCGGGTATAGGCAGCCGCTAGGTCGAGCGCCAATTGTGGGTCGCCGGAGGCATCCTTCGCCGCGCGGTCCAGGTGCTTCAGGACAAGGCTCACCAACTGCTTCCGGACTGCCGTTGAGCCGGGAATCACCCGAATGGCGTGGTCGATTTCCGAAAGCAGGCTGCTACTGAGCTTGCGCAGGTCCTCCACGCGGGCTTCGGCCTTGCGCGCTTGCCAGATCACGCCGCCGATTCCCGCCACTACCGTCGCCGCGAGCAGCGCCGACGCGGCCAGCGCCAGCTTGTTCCGCCGGGCAAACTTGCCCGCATAATAGCGGAAACTGCCCTGGTGCGCCGCCACCGGCCGGCCGCCGAGATACGCTTCGAGATCCGCAATCAACGGATCCACGCTGATGTAGCGCGCTTCGGGCTCTTTCCGCAAAGCTTTCAAAACGATGGCGTCGATATCGGAGTCCAGCTTTCCACGCTCAACTTTCTCGCTCGGTTTGGGCGCCGGCTGTTGGCAGATCACGCGCACCATCTCGGCGGTCGTGAACTCCTGCAACTCATAGGGCATCTCACCGGTCACGAGAAGAAACAGGAGAACGCCCAGCGAGTAGACATCCGATGCGGTTGAGATCTGTTGCCCCATTACCTGCTCGGGACTGGCGTAATGCGGCGTAAAGGAGTAAAAACCCTGCCGTGTGAATTCACCTTCCACCGCCTCCTCCACCGGAGTCAGCAGTTTGGCGGTGCCGAAGTCGAGGAGCTTCGGCGTGCCATCTTCCAGGACCAGAATATTGTCTGGTTTCAAGTCCCGGTGGACCACGAGATTCTGGTGCGCAAAACGAACCGCCGTGCAAACGGACTTGAAAAGTTCGATGCGTTCCCGGATACCGAGCGAGTGTTGCGCGCAGTAGCGCTGGATGGGCAGCCCGTCGGCGTACTCCATGGCCAGATAAAGCTCGCCATCTTCACTGACGCCGCCATCCAGTAACCGCGCAATGTAAGGATGGCTGAGCCCCGCCAGAATCTGCCGTTCCTGCCGGAATCGCTCGCCAAACAGGCTTCCCACCAGCGGCATATCAATCAGCTTTATCGCCACCTGCTGATCGAATTGCCCGTCCACCCTGCGCGCCAGGTAGACGGCTCCCGTGCCGCCGCGCCCGAGCAGTCTTTCCAATTCGTACGGGCCAATGCGCCGGCCGATGTGCCTGTCCTGGAGTTTCCGCGGTTCCGGGCGCACAAAGGAAGCGGTGATTCGTTCTTCCTCATCAATCGCACGCAACAGGGAACTTGCCTCGTCCAGCAAGTCGCCATCTCCCGCACAGAGCGCTTCGAGACGCGCGGTCCTCTCCTTACTGGGAGCCGCGCTCGCTTCGTGGACAACCGCTTCCAGGCGGCGCCAGCTTTCCGAACTTGCATATTCCGAGGGCAATCGGCTACTCCCAGTTGCAACCGCTTCCTTATGACCGCGTAAACTGCCAGCCGAAGGACTCAGGGTTTCCCACGTGGGCGCTCCGGTTCCCCGACAATGCGGCGGTACAGCCAACCCTTCGCAAACTTCACCTCGCGGTCCACCGTGGCTTTTGAGATCTGCAGAATCTCGCCCGCCTCCTCCGCCGTGCATCCCAGGAAGAACCTGAGCTCGACGAGCCGGGCCTTCTGCGGATCGATGGCTTCAAGATCGTCCAACGCGCGGTTGAGTTGCACCATCGATTCGCGGCCGATCTGAACCCAGGGAATCTGTTCGTTTAGAGGGACAAACTCGGTGCCGCCGCCACGCTTCTGCGTGTCACCGCTCCGGGCGTAATCCATCAGGATCCTCCGCATCACTCTGGCGGCGAAAGCGTAAAAGTGGGCGCGATCCTCCAACGCTGCCCTTTTCCGGCCGGTCAGACGCAAGTACACCTCGTGTACCAAGGCGGTGGCCTGGAGCCCACCAGGATCCTTCTCCATGCGGATGTAAGCGGTCGCAATCCGGCGCAACTGGGGATATACCAGCGGCACCAGCCGGTCGAAGGCATCCGGCTCACCTTGCTTCCATCGCAGCAGGAGCCGTGTGATCTCGCCTGGAGAGGAGTTCAGCGGGGTCTCCGTCATAGCGCGCTTGATGCTACAAGTCTAGCATCTTCATTCACATAAGGCGGTATTCAGCTCCCATTCTCCCGCACGCAGGTTTTTCTGTGAGTCATTTGGCACCGATTTCGCGCATTCCACTATGAAGGCCAATATTAGGAGTTCTAGATCATATAGTACTGATTTGAGGCGGATGCTGATCGCGCCTATCGCCAGACAACAAGTCTGAACAGCAAGCCTCGCGCCCGATCGACCAAGAATGCAATTTTGCAATGCCCAAAGTTGCGTTGAGAGGTGGACGTGTGTTCGGGTTAGCACATCTGCAGGTGGTAGTTTCTCACCAAAATCGCGAAGGAAAGGATTCCCGCCGTGCATATCAGCAGTCTTTTTAAAGTACTCTCCGCAGCCTCAATTATCCTCACGGCGGCGTCCGCGCAAACGGGCACGCTCAAGGTCTATCTCTCACCGCCGGCCGCGCAATCGAGCACCGTCTCTGGCGTAGCCACCGAGACCTTCGACGCGCTGACCACCGGCATCAAGACGGCCGCCTACGTTTCGGCGGCGGGAATTGGCACCTACACCGGCAGCGCGACGAATCCCTTCGCCATCATGGCCCCCGATGTCTATGGCGGGGCGACGGACAGCACGCACACGTCGTCAACGAACTATCTCGGAGTGGGCGGCGATTCTAAGAGCGCCAACCCGGTTATTCTCAAGCTTGCTAAACCGGCGGCCTATTTTGGTTTCTGGTGGTCGGCCGGCGATGCCAACAACCGCGTCTCCTTGTACTCCGGCAGCACGCTGTACGGGGCGTTCAGCACGGCGGACCTGCTGAGTTTCCTGAAGAACGGGAGCGGCACGATCACGGCAACGAATGGGACCGCGTACCAGACGAGCGCGTACTTCGGCAACCCGAATATCGCTTCGGGCAGCAGGGACGCCACGGAACCGTTTGCCTATGTCAGTTTTGCGATATCCGGTGCCACCATCGACACGCTAGAGTTCTACAACACCAGCGCCACCGGCTCGTCATTCGAAAGCGACAACCACAGCGTTATTTCGTCGGGCAGTACAGTAACGATTCCCACGATATTTGTACCGGTCGAGACTCTGACGCTGGCCACGCAAGTACAGCCACCCACTTTCGCTCCCCCGGCGGGCAATTACACGGCGGCGCAGACCGTGACGATTTCCAGCACGACTCCGGGAGCGCTCATCACCTATACGACGAACGGCACGACGCCAAGCGCGTCGGGCGGAACGGCATCGCCAGTGACGGTGCAGGTGAACGCGACGGAGACGATTAACGCCATCGCTTACGAGAGCGGGATGACGAGCAGTGCGGTGGTGCCAGCGGCGTACACGATCACACCGGCCCCCAGCATCACCAGTCTGTCGCCGACGTCAGGGCCGGTGGGCACGTCGGTGACGATCACGGGCACCAACTTCGGAGCGAGCCAGGGCACGAGCACGGTGACGTTCAACGGCACGGCCGCAGGCACCGCGACCAGTT
>CAZFOP010000062.1:0-12248 GCA_964520085.1 uncultured Solibacteraceae bacterium
GCGCCGTCTGAATGGTGAATTGCAGCGCCGGATCGTCTTCCACTAACAGTAGCTTCAGCATCGATTTCTTTGTCAATTCTCTTGCGCCACGCCGGACGCGACAACCGGAGCCGCCGCCGGCAGCACCAGGGTGAAGCAGGAACCCGTGCCCGGCTTGCTGGCGACTTCAATCGCGCCGCCGTGTTGCTCCACAATCTGTTTCACGATGGAGAGCCCGATCCCGCTGCCCGCTTCGCCCGATTCCTCCGCTTTCCGCGTGCGGTAGAACTTCTGGAAGATCTGCTTGACTTCCTTCTGGTCCATCCCAATGCCCTGGTCTTTCACCGCGATGCGCAGGTGCGCCTGGTCTTGCCAGCCGGAGACCGTCACCTCGGTCCGCTGCGGCGAATACTTAATGGCATTAGAAAGTAAATTGTAACAGGCGTACTCCATCAGCTCGCGGTCGCCTGTAAGTTGCAGTCCAGCGGCGATAGGTTCGAGAGTCAGCCCGATATGCTTGCGATCCGCCAGCGCGCGCGCGCGCTCCACACAGGTCGCGATCATCGCGCCCAGCGCGATCGATTCGTGCTTCAACTCCATCTGCCCGGCCGAAAGCCGCTCCACGCTGAGAAAGACCTCGACCATGCGCGCCAGCCGCTTCGATTCCGAGTGGATGACCTCGGCCACCTGCTTGCGCTTCTCCTCGGTGAGCGAATAGCGGGAGATCAGCTCGCTCGATCCCTGGATGGCGGAAAGCGGCGTGCGCATTTCGTGCGTCACGAATTGCATGGCCTGCTGGTAGCGCGTGCGCGCCGCCTGTTCGATATGCCAACTGCGGCGCACCACGAGCTGATAATACGCCGCCGCCGTGAGGCTGCCAAACCAGGCCACCGAGGCCGGCGTAACGAAGGAAAACACGCGGCCGTGCGTGAAGAAAAAGTAAGGCGTGATGTGCGCCGCCGCCAGCACCGCCAGCGCGCCCAGATACGCCCACCAGCCGGGCAGATAGCGAAAGCTCACGCCCGCTCCCGCCAGCAGCGCCAAGCTGAACAGCAGCACCCAGACCGCACTCGAGTCGGTGATGAACAGGCCGCGGGCGATGGTTTCAAACGCGCTCGCGTTGATTTCGATCCCGCTGGTGGGGATGGCCGGCGCAACCGGCGTCGGCAGCCGGTCGTGCAGTTCGGTCACAGCCGTCAGCCCCACGAACACCACTTTCCCGGTGAAGGCGCGCGCCAGTTCGGCGTGCTCGATCAGTTGTTGCATGCCAATTCGTGGGATAGCGTCGGCGCCGGTATCCGGGTCTCGCGGTGCGAAGCGTACGCGCATGAACCGGCTGTCGTCGCGGTCACGGCTGTGCCGCCATCCGGCGGGAACCCTGGGAATCGGGATCCACCGCGCGCCCACCTGCAGGCCGGAAGGCGATTCCACAATCTCCGCGCCACGGCTCAGCCGGTACGCTTCGAGCGACAACGCCCACAGCCGTTCGTGCCCGAATGCTTTTTCGAGCGGAATCGAGCGCGCGATGTCGTCGTCGTCGGGCTTGGCGTACACGTGTCCGCGCGCCGCCGCATAGCGCGCAAAATCCGGAATCGGATTCTCCCAACCGTCGGGTAATAGCTCGCTCGCCAACACCAGGTTCGGCGTGTGCTGGAATGCGGCGGCGAGAGCCGCGTCCACTCGCGGGTCCTCGCTGCGGCCGGCCAGAATCACATCCACTGCCACGGCCTTCGGCGCCGCCGCCGCTACCAGCTTTAGCGACTCCGCCAACGGCCCGCGGATCCGCGGCATGCCGCCGCACGCGTTGAGCGTGGATTCGTCGATCGCCAGCACCACCGCTTCCGCATGCCATGGCGGCGGGTCGTAGAGACGGAACATGAAATCGTACGCGTTGCTGTCCAACTGCCGGCCGAACTTCCAGCTCCCCGCCACCGCGACCAGAAAAGCGGCCACCAGCAGTCCAACGTACATAGCCGTGTTTTTCGACCCGCGCCGTTCCATGCCGATCCGATACCTACAGTATAGTGAGGCGACTCACGGCGCGGCCGCCAGCGCGGCTGCGGTGCCCGGCGCAGAAATGGATGCAGCCACGGAACGGGGCAAAAGAAGAAGCTCCGGCGAACTCAGCGCCGCTCTACCACCAAGTCACACGACTTCGGGCCCTCCGGTATCACTACTCCTCCTGCAGACCGTCAGTCATGCGTGAACATGAGAGTTTCACGAAGCATTTGTCGCGGGATTGACCTGGCTTGGTGCGATCCAAGCGTGGCGAGCCACTCGACCGACGCCCCGCCGCTGCAATAGACTATAGGCATGGTCCGATGGGAGTTAGGTCTCGCGCTGTGTCTCGCGGCGCCGGTGTGGGCGGGAGAAGCCGACAGCCTGGCCGGCGCCATCCGCGAAAGCAGTTTCGACCGTCAGGAATGTTACCGCGTCCGCGATCTCACGCTCGCCATCGAAGACATCAAGATCTATCTCACCGACGGTCACTTGATTTTCGGCCGTCCCGTTGGCGGCAAACGCATCGCGGCCGTCTTCGTGGCCGATGTGGAAGGCGGCGACGCCGAGGTGATCCTGCTTCCCCCCGATAGCGCGGAACGGCGCTCCCTGGCTTCTTACATCCAATCGCCCACCCTGGACGAACATTTCCGCACCGGAATGTTTTTGTTCACCGGCGACACGTATGAAGCGATCGTGGCGCAGCTTCCCTCCGATCCCGCCAACCGGCGCACGCCCGAGATCGCCGCACTACTCGACGAGCAATTCACCCCCATGCTGCGCAGCCTCGGAACCAGCTATCAGACCCGCTTGGTGCTGGATCTGCTCAATCGCACGTCGGGCGGCAAGAGTGTTTTTACCGCCGTGCTCGATAGTCCTAAGCTGGGCGTCTTCGACGTAGTCTACGATCCCCAGCGCGCCGAACCCATCGCCGCCGGCCAGATGACCAGCCGCGACAACCGGCTGTTCCTGGATACGTGGACCAGCTTCCAGCCGCGATCCATGCGCAACCAGGCCGGCCCGCGCGTGCCCGATCTGGCGCTGTCCCATTACCGCATCGAAGCCGCCATCGGCGCCGATCTCGAATTAAAGGCCACCACGCGCGTGACCGTGCGGACGTCGCACTCCGGCGTGCGCGCCGTCACATTCGATATTTCACCGCTGATGACGGTGACCTCGGCCACGGTGGATGGGCGGCCGGCCGAAGTGCTGCAGCGCGAATCGCCGCGCGGCAACGCCGCCCGCGGCGGCAACGAGATGTTCGTGGTCGCTCCCGCCGAGCCTCTGGCAGCCGGCCGCGACTATGAGTTTGCATTCGAACACTCGGGCAAGGTGGTCTTCGACACTGGCGACCGCGTCCTGTTCGTCACCGCGCGCGGAAACTGGTATCCGGTGCACGGCCTTCAGTTCGCCACTTACGACCTGACCTTCCGTCACCCCAAGGATCTGGACCTGGTGGCGCCCGGCGACCTGGTCGAAACCCGCGCCGATGGCGACAGCCGTGTGACACGATTCCGCGTGCGGTCTCCCATCCGCTTCGCCGGCTTCAACCTGGGCAACTATGCACGCGCCCGTGTGGAGCGCGGCGGCTACGTGGTGGAAGTCTGCGCCAACCGGGCCCTCGAGCGCAACCTGAAGCCATCGCCCGGCTTGGCGCTGCGCGAGGCCGCTGTCGCGCAGAGCTCGCGCAAAATCGGCGAGGTGGTCGCCGAGGCGTTCCCCGCTGCGGACCCCGGCCCGCTCGACCGCCTGCGGGAGATTGCCACCGACGTGGCCTCGGCGCTGGAATTCATGGCCGCCCGGTTTGGACCGCCCGCGCTCGACCATCTCACCGTTTCGCCCATCCCCGGCACTTTCGGGCAGGGTTTTCCCGGCCTGATCTACCTTTCCACGCTGAGCTATCTGCCGGCCGTGCAGGCGACCGCCGGAGGCCCGGCGCTCGAGCGCGAGATGTTTTTCAAGCAGGTCATGCAGGCGCACGAGACGGCGCACCAGTGGTGGGGCAATCGCGTCACCACCGGGTCCTATCGCGACGACTGGCTGATGGAAGCGCTGGCCAACTATTCCGCGCTGCTGTACCTGGAGAAGATCCGCGGGCAGCGCGCTGTGGACATGACGCTGGATCAGTACCGCGGCGAACTGCTCGCAAAGGGGGAAAACGGCCAGCCGATGGAATCCGCCGGCCCCATCACCATGGGCTTGCGCCTCGACTCCTCCCAGGCTCCGGGCGCCTGGCGGAGTATCACGTACGGCAAAGGAACCTGGATCGTTCACATGCTGCGGCGTTACCTGGGAGACCAACGTTTTTTCGCCATGCTGACCGAAGTCCTCAAGCGTTACGATCACCAGGCGATTTCGACCGAAGACTTCCGTCGCGTGGCGGCGCATTTCACGCCCCCGAAATCCGACGATGCCGATCTGGAGACTTTCTTCGACACTTGGATCTACTCGACCGGCATCCCCACGCTCAGGATGAGCTACGGCGTGAAGGGTACGGCGCCGGCGTTGCGGCTGGTGGGTACTGTGACCGAAACCGGCGTCGAGGGCGATTTCGCCGCCCTGGTACCGGTCGTGATTCACCTCGCTGGCGGCCAAACCATTACACAGTGGGTGCGGTGCGGCAGCGATCCGGCTGGGTTTAGTGTGGCCCTGAAACAGTCTCCGCTGCGCGTAACACTCGATCCGGACCGCGCCGTGTTGCGCCGGTAAGTGTACACTGGGTTCGAGACCCGCATGGATCTCGATACCTCCCTCACCTCCGTCAAGGGCATCGGTCCGGCCCGTGCCGCGCTGCTCGAAGCCAAAGGTCTCGTCACGGTCGAGGACCTGCTCGCGTACGTGCCCTTCCGCTACGAAGACCGCAGCAACATGAAGAACATCGCTCAACTGGCGCCGGGTGAGATGGCCACCGTGATCGCCACCGTCAGTTCGGCCAAGCTCTCCGGCTTTCGTCGCCGCAACCTAGGCATGTTCGAAGCCCGCTTCACCGATGCCTCACGCGCCATCCTGGTGGGCAAATGGTTTCACGGCGGATACCTGGCGAACGTCTTCGGTGACGGCATGAAAGTGGCGCTGTTCGGCAAGGTCGAGTTCGACAGCTACTCGGGCGAACTCACTATGTTGCACCCGGAATTCGAAATCCTCTCCGGAGACGACGAGGGCGATGCCACACTCCATGTAGGCCGCGTGGTGCCCATCTACGAAGCGGTTTCCAAGATCACCACCCGCCAGTTGCGCATCTTCACTCATCGCATCGTCGAAGCCTTGGGGCCGATCGAGGATCCGCTGCCCGAACATCTGCGCGCGCGCTTCAAGCTGCCCGACCGCTCCACCGCCCTTCGCGACGCACACTTCCCGCCGCCCGATTCCGACCTGCGTCTGCTCAACGCCTTCCGCTCGCCCGCGCAGTTCCGCCTCATTTTAGAGGAGTTCTTCTGGCTGGAGTGCGGCGTGGCGCTGAAGCGCTCGAAGGCGCGGACGGTCGCTGGCATCGCATTTCAAATCGACGCGGCCGTGCGCGAGCGCGTCAAGCGAATGCTGCCGTTCAAGCCCACCGGCGCGCAGAAGCGCGTGATCCAGGAGATCGCCGCCGATATGTGCCAACCGCACCCCATGAACCGCCTGCTGCAAGGCGACGTGGGCAGCGGCAAGACCATCGTGGCGGCGGAAGCGGCGGTGATCGCCATCGAAAATGGTTACCAGGTGGCCGTGCTCGCGCCCACCGATATCCTCGCCACGCAACACGCGTTCTATTTCCGCCAGATTCTCTCGCCGCTCGGCTATGCAACCGTGCTGCTTACCGGATCGTTCACCAGAAGCGAAAAGGAAAAGTTAAAGCGACTCGTTTCCTCCGGGCTTGCGCACGTGGTGGTGGGCACCCACGCGTTACTCGAAAAGGACGTCGAGTTCCATCGCCTGGGCCTCGCCATCATCGACGAGCAGCACCGCTTCGGCGTGCTGCAACGGCTTCAACTCGCGCAGAAGGGCGCCCAGCCCGACGTGCTGGTGATGACCGCTACGCCGATTCCGCGCACGCTCGCCCTGACGCTCTATGGCGACCTGGACGTCTCGACCATCGACGAGCTGCCGCCCGGCCGCAAACCCATCGTCACCAAGCACGCGACCGCCGACGGCGTCGAGCGCGTCTACAGCTTCCTGAAGCGCCAGGTTGCGGAAGGCCGCCAGGCTTACGTGGTTTATCCCGTGATCGAAGAATCGGAAACGCAGGCCATGAAGGCGGCGCAGAAGATGTACGAGCACCTCTCGCGCGAGGTCTTCCCCGATCTCGCCGTGGGTCTGATGCACGGCCGCCTGGGCGGCGACGAAAAGGAAGCCGTCATGCAACGCTTCAAGCAAGGCCTCATCCAGATCCTGGTTTCGACCACCGTGATTGAAGTCGGCATGGACGTGCCTAACGCCAGCGTGATGGTGGTGGAGCAAGCCGAGCGCTTCGGCCTGGCGCAACTCCACCAACTCCGCGGGCGCGTCGGCCGCGGCGCGGCGCAAAGCTATTGCGTGCTGGTGACGGAGAAGATGAACGACACCGCGCGCGAACGCATACGCACGCTCGTCGATTCGACCGACGGCTTTCACATTTCGGAAATCGACCTCAAGCTGCGCGGCCCAGGCGAATTCTTCGGCACCAAACAATCGGGCCTGCCCGCGCTACGGATTGCAAACGTTTTGCGCGATGCGGAGATCCTCGAAATCGCGCGTCGGGAGGCCGTCGATTTCGTCGCGCACCCGCCCGCCGAAGAAGACCTGCGCCGCGCAGTCGTTTACATCCGCGAGCATTGGCAGCGGCGCTATGGCCTGGTGACGGTGGGCTGATGCGAGTGATTGGTGGAGAGCTCCGTTCGCGTCGCATCGCCTGCATTCCCGGCGACTCGACGCGCCCTACCTCCGACCGCCTGCGTGAGACGCTGTTCAACATTCTGGCGCCGCGCATTCGCGGTGCTACGTTCGTCGATGCCTACGCCGGAACCGGCGCCGTCGGCATCGAAGCGCTCAGCCGGGGCGCCGCCCACGCCTGGTTCCTCGAGCGCAGCCGCACCGCCCTGCAAGTACTGCGGCAGAACCTGGCCGCGCTGGAAATGGAGCCGCGCGCCACGGTGATCGCCGGCCCCGCGCTGCTCGCGCTCGCGCGTTGTCCCGGCACAATCGCGTTTCTGGACCCGCCCTATACGCTCGAAGGCGAACTGACCGCCGCGCTGGAGTTGCTGGCCGCCGCGCCGCCCGCGTTGGTCATTGCGCAGCATTCGATTCGCTTACCCCTCCCCGAGTCTTTCGGCACACTGCGCCGCACCCGCGTGCTGAAACAGGGTGACAATGCGCTCAGTTTCTTCAGCACCGTTACTGCTGAACTGTAAGTTCGACTCCCGAAGGCGATTGAACTCCGCCCACCGTAGCGACCACCGGATAATCGCCATTGGCCAGACTTGCGGGCAGCGTGATGTTGACCTGGTACAGGCCGGCAGAACCCGGCGAAAGCGCCGTTTCTAGCACCTGCGCCGGCAGGCCTCCCACGGTTACGCCAACCCCACTGACACTGTACGAGCCGGACGGGGTCGCCTGACCGGAAGGAGCCGCTGGAGTCGTTGGACCAAATCCGGTGCCCCATAGGATGATGATCTCGCCCGGTTTGGCCGGCACGGTCGGCGTGTTTAGCGTTCCGTTCTTCGCCAGCAAGTTATAGCCGGCGTCGGTAGCCACCGCATAAGTGCCCCATTGAAAGAATGCCGGCTGCACTGCCGCGGAGGTAACCGCATAAGCCTTGCTGATTCCAGCCGGGGTAGTTACGGTAACCGTTGTCGAACCTGTCCCGACATTCGGCGCCAGGACATTTATCTGTCCCGGACTCACAAACTCCACATAGGCAGGCATTCCCCCAATACTGACGCTCACACCCGCCAGCGACGTGGGTAATTGCCCGTTGGTGACATAGTTACTCCATGGCACCCACTCGGAACTGGCAGGCGCGAAGTTCGATCCGTAAATCGAAAGATAAGTGCCTGCCGAGACACCCACCTGCGATCCCGCGGCGTTGGCTACGCCGGTGATGGTTGGAAGCGGCGCGGCCTCGGAAGTCCCTGGGCCCAGACGGATGTTATCCAGATAATAGGTTCCGGGCGTGCCAAGGTACACATACAAGCTCGTCACGCTGTTCAAATCCGCCGAACTGCCATAGCACGCGAATGCCGAAGGTTGAAGTTCCAGCGACAAAGTCGTGATAGAGAACAAGCCAGTTTGTGGCCACGCGTTGCCCTGGCACCAGACCGAACCCGAGCCCGACTGGAACGCAAACTCAACGGAGGTTCCCGCCGAGGTCGTCAAAATGTCTATCTCCACCGATGGCCAAACGGAAAAACTGACCGGCGTAGGGAAAGTCACTCCGAACCAGCCTCCGCCGGTCACATTCACCTGCAGCGAGTGCTTCCCGTCTGTATTGAAGTTAGTGCTGGTGGCAACCGTGCCCGCGGACGAGCTATTCGGCTCCGGGCCCCATCCTCCAGTCCCCGATTCGAACGATTCGAGCATGCCCCAGTCCGTCTGCACGGGATTCACAGTGACAAACAAATAGCCGACATTCGACAATTGACTGTTGCTGTCGGCGACCGTGTAGGAGCCTTGAGCGGTTCCGGCGTAGCCGGGGTTCGGCGTGAACTGAATCGTACCGTTGACGACGTTAAATACGCCGCCATCCACGGTTAAGGACATTTGCTGGCCCGGCGTGTTCGGGTCGAGATCGATGGTGGAGAAGTCAATCGTTGCGCCGCCATACGCCACGTCGTTCGCGACCACGTCGAGAGTAACCGGTTCGCCGAAAGCCGCGGTGGCCCATTGATAGCCGGCGACCGGAGGGAATTGTTGTGCCGACCCCGCCATCGTCAGCGCAGAATTGTTCATCACCATAAGCGCTGGCGCTCCCGCATGTTCATCCCACGAGTAGTACGTTTCCGCGGCGGACGCCGCAGTCGTGCCCGAAGCAAGATCCCAAAACATCGCGCCACTCGCGCCCCCGCTGAAGATCAGGTTCATCCAGTCGTTGAAGACGGCTTCCTTCCCGTTGCCGGATTCGATGCCGAACTCGCCCATGTACACAGGCTTGCCAAGTTTGGCCGCGATCGACTCCTGGTCGGCGATAAAGGTAGCCGCCTCGGCCAGATTCAAGTTCCAGGAATCCGGGTACAGGTGAAATCCCGCGATGTCGATGGTAGAAACTTGCGAGAAGCTAGAGCTATCGACGCCATTGGAGCAGTTGCCGGCAGGGCAAATGAAGCCTTCGTCGCCCACTGCGACCAGATGATTCTGGTCGACGGTCTTGATGTATGCCGACGCCGTGCCGATCCAATCTACGAGCGTCTGTACGTTGCAGGAGTTCGAAGTGGGAAGGTTGCCGTTTCCGCACTCCGGCTCATTGGCCAGTTCCCACGCCATGATGGCTGGGTCGTCTTTGTAAGCCACGCCCGTGATCGTATTCACGTGATTCAGCACGTGGCTAACCCAGTTCTCGTACCATTGGAGGATCGTGCTGTCGGTGTAGAACTGGTCGTGGTCTTTGAGCCCGCGCCATGTGACGTAAGTATCCATGCCCCCGAAGTAGGTCCAGTTATCGGTGAGGGTAACGATGAGTTTAATCCCCAACTTGCCCGCTTCGGCGATTGTGTAATCCACGTTGGCCAAGCCCGTGGTGGTGTCGTTGTACGCGGGGGCGCCGGTGGCCGAATTCCAGTACTGGAGATAGAATTGCCCACCATCGCATTGGATGCCGTCGCAAAAGACCCACACGCGGACAACTTTCAAATTGTCGCTCTGTGCGGTTTCGAGAACCTGATCCACTGTCGCTCGATCCGACATCATCAGGCCTGCGGCATTGGTGCCACCGAAACGGAAGGGCGCGCCATCGAGCGTCAACGCACCGCCCAACGACTGAACGAACCCGCCTCCCTGGCTCCACGCGAGCGACGCCAATCCAGTCAGAAGAAGCGCGGCGCACCAGATGCGCCGGCCCCGGAACTGCAAACCTGTAGACATTAGCTCTAGACCCCCGGCTCGCAGGTTCGAACTTCAACGAGCCTGCGGCCATTTGCACGGTCCGCGGGTCCCACCAGGCCAGTCCGGCCGCGCGCTCGAATGACTTGTCCTCGATTTTACAATGCGGCACGTCGGGCCGGGAGCTATCGTTGGGAATCGCACCAAGATGCGTGCAAATCCAGTAGTAGAATATCCAAGAGCATCGCAACCATGCGTTACATTTTGTCCATCCGCGGCGGCGGCATACGCGGCATCATTCCCACGTGCTGCCTGATGAAACTCGAATTGCAGTTGGGCGGCTTGGCCCGCGACCACATCGCCTACTGCGCCGGAACCTCCACCGGTTCCCTGGTCACGGCAGCGATCGCCGCCGGCATCCCGGCCGCCCAAATCCTCAAGATCTACACCGATCGTTCCAAGGAGATCTTCACTCCCACCGGAGCCATCGCAGATGCCAAGCTGGTCGCCGAAGGCTACCGGTACAATCCCGCGAACCTCCGCGATGTTTTGGCCAGCGTGATCGGACCCGCGGCCTCCTGGGTGGTCAACGATTGCCCGATCGGCGTGATGATCTCAGCCACCGCCATGAACGGGCACAATTGGTTTTTCGTCAAGGACAATGCAAGGAACTCCCGCACCACCGGATCGGTGAAGCTGGTCGATGCCGCGGTCGCTTCCGCCTGCGCGCCCACCTATTTCGATCACTGGACAATCGACAACCTCGATGGCCGGAGTATCGGCTTCTTCGATGGCGGCACGGGAGGCACCACCAATCCCACCTACCAGGCCTGCGTGGAGGCCTTCGATTACGACACGCTCACTCCCGACACAACCCGCGTCATCGAGCTCGGAACGGGTTACTATTCGGCCTCCAACACACCTCCGTCCGGCCTGTTCAAAGTGCTTGCCTGGACCGCCAACACGCTGATCGACACCTCCGAGGACTGGGTCGATGAAGCCGTAAGACGCCAGTGGCCCGGCATCGTGACCACGGTCAATCCGCGCTTCCCCAGCGATATCGAGGTAGCCGACCTATCCGCCATTCCCACTCTGCTGACGATCGGCCAGGAACTGGCCGCGACCCTGGATTGGACCAAGCTGATTCCGTAAGCCCGCCTATGCAGCCGGCTCGGGGTGGACGTCGATCTCTTCCGGGTCCACGCCAAGGCGTTCAGGCTCGGGGAGGCGGCCGGTGAAGTGCGCCCAACCCCAGAAGAGAGCGGTCGAGGAACTGAGCACGCCGGCGATGGCGCCGATGGTGCGCGGGTTCCAGTAGTCGCTGGCAATGCCGGCCAGCGTCATCGAAATCAACATCACCGACCAGGTGACCGATTCCATGGTGGCGAAGACGCGCCCGCGCAATCCATCGGGGACGATGCGCAGCAGTTGCGACATGTTGAGCACCGAGCTGACGCCCACACCGGCACGCGAAAGGGCGATAAAGAAGAGCGCCCAGCCGAAGTTGCTCTGGCTGAAGAGAACGTAAGCGCCGCCGTGGACGATGTAACAGGCCACAACGGAGCGTTTGTAATTGGTGAAGCTGAGACGACGCCCCACCCAATAGCCGAGCGTGCCGCCTGTGAGCAGGCCCAATCCGGCGAAGCCCCATATCGTTCCCAGACCGGCGGGACCGCGGTTGAAAACGATCTCGCCGAAAACTGTGAACAGGATCTGCGCCGCCCCGCCGCCGGAAGCCCAGCCGACGTTGATAAGCAGCAGCCCCATCACCAGCGGCACGCCGCGCATGTAGCGCAAACCCTCTCGATACTCGTGCCAGGGCCGCACCATTTCAGTTTCGTTGAGCGAGCGCCGTGGCGGACGGAAGCCGTGCCCGGCCAGGCGCAGACGCGAAATGCAAAACGCGGAAATCAAAAACGAAAGCGCGTTGCCGACAAACGCCCACCGGTAGCCGAACGTCATCACGCTGGCGCCGGCGAGGAAAGTGCCGATGGTGAGTGTGATCCACCCGGTGGTCTGCGTGAGCGAATTGGCGGTGTGCAGCTCCTCGGCGGTGGCGATGGTTGGCAGAATGGAGGAGCGGCCGGCGGTGAAGAAAGGCGATGCGGCCATCAGCAGCGCGCTCAACGAATAGAGCAGCCAGGTGCCGCCGCGGCCGATGGTGAGAATGAAACTGAGTGCGACCACGGCGCGGATCAGATCGCTCGCGATCATCACTTGTTTGCGGTTGAGGCGGTCCAGCACCACGCCGGCGGCGGGCCCGATCAGCATGGCCGGAA
>CAZFOP010000063.1:0-12224 GCA_964520085.1 uncultured Solibacteraceae bacterium
CCGGCGTCGGCAGCATTCAACGGCTGAAGGCCGTGCGCTGGGGCATCGCGACCAATATCATGTGGGCGTGGGTGCTGACGATTCCGATGGCGGCACTGATCGCCTGGCTGGCGTTCTGCCTGCTGCATGCCACCATCGGCGCGTAGAGCGGAATTCCGTTTGGTCCCATCCTCAGCCGGGGATTCGTTCTTGCAGAGACACCAGCCGCTCGACCAGCGTGGCCGCCGCTGCCCGCACCGCTGGACTCAATTCGCTCTTTAATTCCCGAGGCGGGAGAATCGTGATGCCCCAGATCTCCCACTCGGGAAATGGGTCCGCCATGCCAAGGACCTTGAGGCTCTCCATCACGGTTCCAATATCGGTCTGGTGGAAGGAAGGGGCGTAGCTACGGCTGCAAGCCTTGCCCGTAACGATCAATCCCGGCTGCTCACCCGCCACGGCGTCGATGAATAGCAACCTTTCCGCGGCAGGCAGGAGATCGGCGACAGCGAAAAGATCGCCCTCCAACGTGTGGAGCAGGATTCGCTCGTCGCCGCTCCAGGTCTCCCGCAATAATCGCACTACCTCAATGCCGACTCCATCGTCGCCGGCGATGGTATTGCCAATGCCGATCACGGCCAGCCGCTTGCGTTTGGTCATCGCTCAGGCGTAAACCTTGGTTTCGTACACGCACTGGTCCGCGTTGCGGGTAGCGTTGAGAAGCCGCAGCCTCACCTTCCCCATCCCGTTGAGATACCCGGCCAGGTAATTGTAAAAGAGCGTGCAGATATCGCCGCCCAAGGCGATGTTCTTCTTGGCGCACAGATCGCGCAGGAAGCAGGCCTTGACCGTGATCACCAACGTGTCGCCCTGGATCTCCGGCTCCAGCTCCCAGGCAGGCGCGAACTGCTCCCGCGCCAGGGCAACGGTTTGTTCGAAGTCGGCGGGAGGATTGTAGCGGGGCAGTTGACGGGAAAGCATGCGTCCGGCAAAGGTCCCCACGCCGGGCACGCCCGAACTGACCGTGGCGCGCAGCACGGAGGCGAGCGCAAGCAGGCGAACGCCCAAATCGTCGAGGGCCTTCTCGATGGACTCTTCATCCTGCTCGGAGTCGGAGCCGTTCACCGGGGCGCCGGTCAATTTGGAAGCGAGTTCGAGGGCGTAGGGGTCGTGATAGAGATGTACCGACTTGCGCCACCCGTGGTGGGTGATGGCGCCGGCGGGACATATTTGGGAGCAGGCGAGGCAGCCAAAGCATTCCAGGGGTTTCTGCACGTCGGGGGCTGCCCTGTCCGCGTTGAACCGGTAGACGGCCGTCGGGCAGGCATCGACGCACATCTCGCAGGCAACACAAGCCTTTTCGTCGACATCGATGGTGATCATCGCTCTTGTCTCCTGGCGATCGTTCGGGTAACCGCGCCGCTTTGCCGCACGATTACTTTCATCGGCATGCGCCCTGCGATGTGAGTGGCGCAGGAAAGACACGGATCGAAGCACCGCAGCGCAAACTCCAGGCCGTTGAACAGAAGGTTTTCGTCATTTTGAGGCAGGAAGAATTTTCCGGCTTGCATCAGGGAATGATTGATCGCGTCGTAGTTGTTCTGGGTGGCCACAATCAGATTGGCGGTGACGATCCGGCCATCGGCATCGGCGGTGTAGTCGTGGATCAGAATCCCGCGGGGAGCTTCCACCGCACCGACGAACCGGCCCGCCTTGGGTACGCATTCCACACGAATTGGGCCGCCGGAAAGTTCGTCACCGGCGATGGCGGCGATGCGCTCGGCGGCGAACATCAGCTCGATCATGCGCGCCTCGACGAAATCGAACGCTGCTGAGTGGAAGCGGGATTTGGCATGAAATGCGTCCAGCATCGCTTGCGCATGGGGCGCAGGGATGGTGGTGTTGACGTTGAGCCGGGCCAGCGGGCCCACAAAGTACGATTGCTCCGGGTCGCCGCGCAGGCGGACGGTCTTCATGTAGGACCCCTGGGCCACATGCTCGATCATGTGCTCCGCGTACTCGGATGGCTGGAAGCTGGTGACCACTGTGCCGGCCGGATCGGAAACCACGCAATCGCCGTCGAGGAAGGAAAGTGCGCCGTTGCGGGAAAGCGCCATCGCGTGCTGCGGCAAGTTGACGTTGCCGCGAAAATCGTCGAATGCCCGCAGTTTCTCTCCCAGGGCCCCGGCCAGCTCGGCCGCGATGCCAGCGGTCTGCCGCCCCCAGTCGGCGATGTTTGCAAGTTCCTGTGTGGACGGCCGCGCCGACATCCCGCCCGGCACACATGCCACCGGGTGAATTCCGCGGCCTCCCACGATTTCCACGATCCGCTGGCCGATACTCCGCACGTGAAGCATTTTCTTAGCCAGCTCCGGGTTGATCCGCAGGAGGTTGAAGACGTTGCGCTCGAGCGGCGGCGCGCCGACTCCCAACATCAGGTCCGGGCCGGAAAGGACGAACAGACTGAGTGCGTGCGAATGCACGATGCTGCCCAGTTTCAAGAGCTCGCGCAGGAGTTTGGCCTGCTGTGGGATCTCCACCTGCAAGCCGTTTTCGATCGCGATCACCGACACCAGGTGGTGCGCCACCGGGCACACGCCACAGATTCGGGCGGTAATCAGCGGCATTTTGAAAAGCTCCATTCCTTGCAGAAGCTTTTCGAAACCGCGCATTTCCAGAACCTCGAGGTGTGCGGCCTTTACCTGGCCGCCGTCGTCCAGATCCAGTAGGATCTTTGCATGGCCCTCGATCCGTGTGACCGGGTCTACTCCGACTGTGTGTGCCATTGGTCCTCGATTTCTCCTCTCATGCAACTGGTTTCGCGAGACTCGCCCACTCCCGCAATTCGACCGTGGGCTTCTTGTACATTACGGGCGAAGCCATGGCATAGGAGTAGTAGGTCTTGGCGTCCCGCTCCATGTAAGATCTCACTTCATTCGGATCGATCCCACAGAGAGTAGCCATGTACTGGGCGATCGAGTGGCGGATATCCAGGCGTGCCTCGGTGATGACATCGGGCCGAGGGCCGTTGCAGCCCGTGCAGACGACACCCGTTTTGGGACAGGGGGATAGGCATCGGTTCAGGGTTACCGAACCCAGGCAGATGACGCCCTGGCTCAAGAAGCAGGTCTTGTCGTCTTCCGCCGTCACGGCGCCCTTGCGGAGGGCGGCACCGGGATTTTTCGTCATCTTGCGGTTGCAACCGGCACACACGCTTTGGCCGGTCAGAACCGGGCTGTCGCTGCTGAGCAGCCGCTTCAGCGCGGCCGCAATGAAGTAGGGCGACGGAGGGCAACCAGGCAGATAGAAATCCACCGGGACAACTTCATCGATAGGGACGACGCTCGCCTCAAGCGTGGGCACGTCCGGGCCAGGGCGCTCCTGGCCCGCGTTGGTAGGCCCGGAATTGTAGACTGTCGCGAGGATCTCCTCGCGGCTATACAGCCAGCCGATGCCCGATGGGCCGCTGAACACCGCACAACTGCCGAACGCCACCAGGGTCTTCACACTGGCGCGCATTTTCTGCAGAGCTTTGCGGTCGTGCTCGCTTCGAACGGCGCCCTCCACGAGGCCGATGTCCGCTTCGGGGTAGCCCTTCTCGTCCATGAGAACCGGCGCGCGCACGAACTCGACGTCTTCCACCACGTTCAGCAGTTTTTCGTGCAGATCCACCACGGCGACATGGCAGCCGGAACAGCCGGACAGCCACTCTGTTGCGATCCTGGCTTTCACTGTTTTTCCTCCCAGATCATTTCCTTGATGCAGGCTTCTGGGCCGGCCTGAATAACTTCCAGCTTGACCGAGGAACCGGGCATCACTTTCTCCATCGCACCGGCGAAGATACCGTGGGCCATGTGACAAAGAGACTGCCTCTGTTCGCGAGCGTAGATAAACAGCGTGCTGCGCACCATGCAGGTGCGAAAAATGATTCGCATCTTCTTGGCCGCCCCGTCTTGCTCGATGAGTGCCGCCCGCTCGCCCAGAAACTCCTCGCCCTCCCAGATGATGCCGCGGCTGGCCAGGGCCTTGGCCACAATCTTGAGCGCCTGCACGGGATCGGACGTAGTCTCACTATCCCCGAGCGCCTCTTGTGCCAGTCGCTTTCCCGCGAGGAAGCATATCGAGTGAGTGCCCTGTCCGATGTTGCTCTCGGCGCCGTGAGCCAAGGCTCCGCAAAAGTACGCGACCTTTTGAAATGTTTCCAGATGAGCGTTCATTGGTGAATTCAGCCCTTCCACTCCGAAATCGACTAGACCGATTATAAGGAAATAGGCGTCTGATAGAAGCCTCCACGACCAGCAAAGCCACCCATAACCTTGGTAGATGGAGCTCCACGAGCGTAATTGAAGGCATAGTACCGGTTCAGATCGGAGACTGGTACAGGGTTAGCTCGCGGAGTATTGCCTTCGGGCGCTTGCAGAGCCTATCGTTGAAGCTTCGGATGCTGCGTAGCATTAAGTCCGTCCAAAGCCATTCGCGCCGGAGTTGTCCGCATGACACCAGTAACCACGACGAAATCCCCGTTTGAAGATTTGCTGGCGGCGTTGATCCGGGAGTCAGGCGCGCTGACGGTGCTGCTGGTCACTAGGCAGGGCACCGTATTCTCGCAAGGCGGCGACACCTCGTACATGAATACAACGGCGATGGCGGCGCTGGTCGCCGGTATGTTTAGCGCCACACGCGAGGTGGCGCGGATGGTGGGCGAGGATCAATTCTCGATCCTCCTGCAACAGGGCGAGCGCCGGCACATCCACATCTCGTTAGTGGCCGGTGAAATCATGATGATCGTGGTTTTCGAGGACCAGGCCCGTACCGGAATGGTGCGGCATGCGTGCAGGAGAGCGGCCGAACAGATGGCCGTGGTGCTGCCGCAGGCCCGCGAGCGCGAAACAATGGAAAAGGACATCTCGCTGCCGGCGTTTCGCGAATACGCGCTGAATCTGATCGACCGGATTTTCCAGACGTAGCGGAGATCATGCGCGATGCCCTACGTCGGATTTCATAATAAGGAAATCAGCTTCAAGATCGTCTATTACGGTCCGGGAATGAGCGGCAAAACGACCAACCTGGTCCACATCCACAAGACGCTGGTGCCGGCGCGGCGCGGCGATCTGGTGACGTTAGACACGGCCCAGGAACGAACGCTGTTTTTCGATTTCTTTCCAGTGGAACTCGGGCGAGTGGAGGGCTACGCGGTGCGATTCAATATGTACACAGTGCCCGGACAGCTTTACTACGAAGCCAGCCGCCGACTGGTTCTGGATGGGGCGGATGGCGTGGTGTTCGTGGCCGACTCGCAACATCAGAAAATCGAGGAGAATTGCGAGAGCTTTCTATCGATGCAGAAGAATCTCCGCTCTTACGATATGGATTTGCAGTCGTTCCCGTTGGTGCTTCAATACAACAAGAGGGATTGCGAGAATCCGATTCCTCTCGGCGTGCTGGAGCGGCAACTCGGGCTCAACGGCGTTCCCGTCTACGAATCCGTCGCCGTAAAGGGTGACGGCGTATTCGAGACCGTCAAGAAGGTAACGCAGTTAGTAGTCGAACAATTCCAGATATGACGTTACGGTTCTGGAAAGCCGGAGACTCCATGGGTTTACGAGGCAGCTTGGACGATATGGGAATCGCCGATCTAATCCAAGTCGTAAGTCAGTCCCGTAAGACGGGCGCCTTAGTGCTGAGCAGCGACGGACTCGATGCGCGGCTGTATTACCGGAAGGGCAACCTGGTGGATGCACGGTCCGGCGAAAATCGCGGCATGGATGTATTGGTGCGGATTATCGACTGGACCGGGGGCGAATTCGAGTTCAAACCCGGCGTGGAAACCGACACGTCGAGCCTCGACATGGACGTGCATCGCGCCGTGATGACTGCCGCTAAGCTCAGGGACGAGCGGAAGATGGAAGAAGCGCAGCGCATGCGCGAAGAGAACGAACGCGCGGCGCAGGCTTGCGACCCGGCCATGGTGGAACAGTTGCGGCAATTGATCTCGATGGCGGAGTTCGTGCGGCACGTCAGCGTACTCGACGCGGAGGGCCGGCTGGTTGGTGAAGCGTTCGGCAGCGGCACGGCGCCGGATGGCTTACGGAACCTCTCGCTGAACCTTCATTCATTCGCGAAGCAATACCCGCGCGCCGAGATGAAGCGCGTGGTGATCGAGGACGAGGCGGGGACCGTTGCCTTGGCAAGGATGCCTGAAGACCGATCGCTGGTCCTGGTAGCGGACCGTGCGGCGTCCCTGGGAGTTGTGTGCGTGACTTTGGGAAAGCTGCTGGCGTCTCTGACCTCCCGATGAGGTTCGACGGCGGCTCAGCGGACCGACGCCGGCGGAACTGGCGAAGATTAAGAGGAGAAGAGTATGGCAAGTGTGAAAGAGCAATTAGTCGACCTGGCAAAAGTTGAAGGCATTATGTCCGCGGTGGTAGTAAGCCGCGACGGCTTTGTCATCGAGGGAGTAAGTTCCAACGGCAACATAGACAACGAAGCGGTTGGCGCAATCATTTCTGCGGGCATCGGCTCTTCGGCGGTGATGGGCAACGAACTGAAGGTCGGCACAATGTCGCAGCTGATGGTCGAATGCGAACGCGGCGTCATCGTAGTGAACTTCCTCGGCGAAGATGCCGTGCTGGCGACCGTTGCCGATCTGCGGGCTAACCTGGGGAACGTCCGTTACCAGGTGAAGAAACGGGCCACGGCCATCCTGGCTGCTCTGTAACGATGTCGAAGCTGGCGCGCGAGGCCTTGCGCGAACCGCCGCGCCGGAGTACTTTGACATGATGGAAGTCCCTCCGGGAGTGGCAGCCGTGACGAGAGGGCCCGAGTTTGTGCGCGAGGAGTCGGGTCGCCTTCCTCCGCCTCGCGCGACGTTGCTTTCTCGGATCTGAAATCGAGTGGACGGAGTGTCGAAGGACGCTGCGCCATGGTTCGTGAGCGCCTTATTGCAATCACAATGGCCACAGGATTCGCGGTTTTTCTTCCAGCAGCGATGCTGCCGCCGGCAGAGCAGACGCATTCCAGCGTGAAGATTTGGGTGAGTGGAGCCCGGTAGGGCTATCGATATGGCGGGAATCAGAGTTGCGCCGGAGCTGCTGCAAATCCGAAGCGCGAAAGGCGCGGGCGGGTTTGTGGCTAGTCTGTTTGCCATGAAGGGTTCCGGGCAATACTCGACGGTCGCAGCGATTCGGCCCGAGGTTCGCGCCGTTTCCGACTCCTCCGCCGGGAGGAGCTCCGGTTGCCGGCTGCCTATGAGTTTGGCGTTCGAGCAGTACGGCCCGGCCGCTCGAAGCCCGCAAAAGCTCTGCGCCGCGCAGCGGAAGGCGCCGATCGCTGCTGCGGCGGAACTCGGTCCACCAGAGTTGCCGCTCGATCTAGCGGCGATGAACAGGATCGAATCGGCCGGCGGCCCGGCCAGCGGCCCCGCAGCGGCCCCCTCGACAGGCGCAAGAACCGCCGCTTCCTGCCGAAAACAGCTGGCCCGTTCCGGATGCCAGAGCTTGCCGGCTCTGCCCGAGTTCCAGTTGCGCACTGCCGGCGTTCGATTGACCACGGGGTTCGTGGCGAGAAAATCGCCGAGCGTCGAGTTGCGTGCGGATCCCGCCGCTGGCGCGGCAAAGTGCATCTTCCCGTGCGACGATCCGTTGCCCTTCAGGAGGGAGCCTGCGATCACTCGTCCCGGACCAAGCGCCCGGAGCAGATTGCGGGTGGTGACGGCGCTCGACAGGCCGAAGGGGCCGAACGTGGCTGCAAGCCTGAGCAAGCTGCGCACGGAAGATCAGCCGGCGCTCCGGAAACTGACGCCGATCGTAAACAGTCTGCGCGCCTGGGGCGACCCGCGACCCCAAGATTTCCCATGCTGCGCGGCGCTGCTGCCGGAGCCGTGCGATTTCCAGCGCCGGGCGAAAGAAGGCGGTTTAACCGCTATCGGAGAGCAAGCGAGGTCTTGGAACGTTTGAATGAGGAGCCGGGAGAACGACAGCGATGACCGATGACGACGGAGTTCGCCTTCCGGGGAGCGCCGACGAGTTCACCTCGCAGCTTCTGGCAAAGGCGGCTATCCTTCACCTGAACGGCGAGCCTGAAAACGCGTTGCGAGAGTTGCAGCCACGCCTCGAAAGCGACACCTGCGACTTCAGGATCCTCACTGCGGCTGGCCGCATCCAGTTCGAGTTAAAGGATTTCGAAGCCGCCGCCCAGTCTTACCGCGCGGCCACGAAGCTTCGGCCCGATCACGCAGCCACCCGTTTCGAACTGGCGCGATGCCTGGAGCGGCTAAAACGCTGGGCCGAAGCGGCCAGCGGATTCCAAGTAACCCTCCAGTTGGATCCTTCGAATGCTGGGGCCAACCTGGGCTACGGTATCGCTCTTTTGCACCTGGACCGGGCGGGCGAGGCCTTGGCGATATTCGACCAATGCCTCAGCCAGCAGCCCGGGCAGCCCGCCGCATTACTCGGGAAGTCGGTCGCGCTGCAATCCCTGGGCTGTGCCTCAGCCGCCCGGAGTATGCTGCAAAAGCTCATCGCGGAGAAGCCGGAACTGGGGGCCTCGTTGGCCGCCTTGATGGGCGCCGATCAGCCGGCCGATACGGTTGACAGCGAGCCGGACAAGGTTCGCAAGATAGCTGTTCGGCAACCCGAACTGCCGGCAGTACTGGAGGGAATGGCCTCGGCCGATTTTGCCGGCGGCGACTATGAGAGCGCAGCCCAACATTGCCAGGCCCTGGTCCGGCTCGAACCCGATAACGTGGCGGCATGGTTCAATCTTGGCGTGGCGCAACGGCGAAACCATCGTTTGGATGAGGCCGTGGCGGCGTATGGAGAAGCCATGCGCCTGAACCCCGAGCTGGCCGAGGTGCACCTGAATCTCGGCATGCTGGCGTTCGCGGAGGGCGATTACGAGCAGGCGATCGAGCGTTGCGCACGCGCGCTGGAACTTTCACCACGCCTGGAGGCCGCGCTCTGGAACCTTGGCCTGCTGCGGGAACAACAGGGGGACCTCGAGGCTGCGGCCGGCCTTTACGCAAGGCTGACGGGGGCGAATCCCGAGTGCGTGGAAGCGTGGTTCCGCCTGGGCTACATGAAACTCTTGTCCGGCGACCCGCGCGGCGCCGCGAACGCCTTCGAAGTTTGCTTGCAGAAACGCAGCCCATGGATCGAAGCGAGCTCCAACGCAGGCGTCGCTTATTGGAGACTGGGCGACATGGCGAGGGCCGCGCAGGCGTTCGAGACCGTCCTGAGAATCCAGCCAAGATCCGTGGAAGCGTTGCACGGGCTCGGTGCAGTGGCGATGGAGACCGGCGATCTGGATAAGGCACTGCGACTGTACAGGAAAGTGTGCGATTTGGGAGAGCGTTCGCCAGAGGTCCTCTACAATCGCGCGTGGCTGGAACAACGTACTGGCCAAGTCGAAACGGCAGTGCAGTTGTACCGCCAAGTCTTGGCGATGAAGCCCGACTTCGCGGAGGCACTGATCAACCTCGGCCAAATCCGGCAATCGGAAGGAGACGAGCGGCAGGCGCTCGAGTACTTCCAAAAGGCCCTCGATCTGAAGCCGGAACTGGCTCGGGCCTACTTCGAGCCGGCATCCGCTTGAGCGGGTCTCTCAAGCTCTCAGGGAAGAGCGGCCGGTTCCAGTTACCAAGAAGCACTTTGTACGCGGGCGCTACACTTGAGGGGAGATGCCGCGCCAGATCAACGTTGCCAATGGTTTGACTCTACTGCGCTTGCTGCTGGCGCCGCCAATCGTGGCTGCGATGTGGACCGGACGGCACGGGCTGGCGCTGGCTTTGTTCGCGCTTGCCGCCGCGACCGATCTGTTTGACGGAGCGGCCGCGCGCCGCTTCGGGCTGGAGACTCCGTTGGGCGCGTACCTGGACCCGATCGCCGACAAATGCCTGTTGGGCGCCATGTTCCTGGCCATGGCTGGCGCGCGGATGGTTCCGTGGTGGTTCGTCGCGATCGTTCTGGGACGCGACGTCTACCTCCTGCTGGCGGCGGCCATCCTCCTCCGTTTCAGCAGCCGCCGCAGGTTCCCACCCAGCGTTTGGGGAAAAGCTTCCACCTTCGTGCAGATTGTGGCCGCCATTACTGCCCTCGCCGCCGGCATGTGGGGCCATGGGAATCCGTGGATTCCGGCTGCGGCGCTGCTTCGGATTTCGGCCGCGTTTACAATCTGGAGCGGCGTCGAATACACCTGGCGGGGCATCGCCATCGCGCGCGCGCATTGACGCCTGGAGTAGCCGGGAGTAGTCTAGAAATAGAACGGGTTTCGCCGATGACTCGCTACTTGCCAGCGCGCCATTATCTATGGTTCGCGATTGCCGCGCTTCTGCTGGCCGGCCTCTCGCTGTGGTGGGCCGTGGCGTGGGATCCTCGGTTCCTGGCCGGCATCGTGGTGGCCTTTCTGCCTGCCGCGCTGTTCGCCCTGACGGCGAGTCTGCTTCTGGTGCTGGCATTCCGGCCGCCGATTGAAATCCACGAGGGCTATCTGGCGATCGGCCGACGCGTGATTCCCTGGATGGATATACGCCGTCTGGACCGGACCGGGTGGATTTCGCCGCTGGTGGTACGCATCACTCTGTTCGACGACTCGCGCCACGTGTTGCTGTTCACAGGCGATCTGGATACCTGCAATGCCCTGCTACGCCATTTGCGCCGTTCGTCCCGCGACGCGTTGATCGATGGCGTTCCGTACCGGCAGTATTGGGGCGAGGTCCTGGCGCCGGTGATCGAATCGGCCCAGGCGTTGCCGCCGCGCTATCGCATCCTGCGGGCCGAGGACGAAGCCGAGGTCGAACGCCTCTATCAGCGTCTGAAAGCCGTCGGCAATCTGGACCAGAAGAATTCCACCGATGAGCAGTAGTCGATGAGCCGCCGCCGCGGCATTGCGTTGCAGTTCGCGGTGGCGTTGCTTCTGCTGGCGCTCGCGGCCTATTTCACGCGCACATTATGGCTTGGCGCGCTGGGCCGCGCGTTGGTGGAGGATGACCGGCCGGCCAAAGCCGACGCGGTGGTCGTACTGGGCGGCGACACATGGGGCACTCGGATCGAAACGGCCGCCCGGTTGGTGCGCGCGGGCTACGCTCCGTTGGTACTGATCAGCGGCGCACCCGCGGCATACGGAGTGAGCGAATCGGATCTGGCCGTTCCGTTTATCGTCCACGAGGGTTACCCCGCGGATTGGTTCGTCGCTCTGCACAATCGCGCTACGTCCACTCGCGAGGAGTGCTTTCTGCTGCTGCCCGAATTGCGGCGGCGCCAAGTGCGCAGCCTGATTCTGGTTACCAGCGAGTATCACACCGCTCGCGCCGCACGGATCTTTCGCGACGTCGAGCGCACGCTCGGTTTCCGCCTGGAGATGCGCGTGGTGCCCGCGCCGGACCCAAATTTTCACGCCGTCTCCTGGTGGCGGAATCGCGAAGGCCGCAAAACCGCGCTGGCCGAATGGATGAAAACAATCGCCAACGCGCTTGGGATGTAAGCGAACTGTAATCAATTCCTTGCAGCGGTTATTGTGTCTCCTCTGACGTCGCCTTGGCAACCCTGCCACTCGCTCGGGCATCTAATCCAGATGGGAACTGACCCGCGCACCAAAGACTATCTTCTGCTGAGCGATTTCGACCAGACCCTGAGCTTCAACGACTCGGGGATCGCGCTCAGCGAACTAATCGGCGTAACGGGGTTCCACGAAAGAATCCAAGGGCTGTCGAACATCCATCTCGTGCAACAGGGCGGCGAACTCGCCTACCTGTTGCTTCACGATCCGGAGTACCGCCGGGTGCGTCGCGAGCACCTAGTGGAAGTCGGCAAACGCATTCGTCTAAAACAGAACATCCGCCTCTTGTTTGAATTGCTGCAGGATATCGAAGGGCACCGGTTTTCCTTTTACGTGGTTTCGGCCGCGCCGGAAGAGGTGATCCAATCCGCGCTGGAGGGCATCATTCCGGCCGACCAGATTCACGGCACGCGTTTCCACTACGACGCGGAGACCGGCGAGATTCAATCCATCGAGAGCGTGCCCGCCGGGTATGGAAAAGTGGCCGTGCTCGAGCGCTTGCGTGAGAAGATGAACATCGGCCGGGACCGCGTGGTCTATGTCGGCGACGGCATTTCCGACGTCCATGTCATGTTGCATGTGGGCCGCCTAGACGGCCTTACCATTGCGGTGTCGGAGAACAAGTATCTCACCCAGATCGCGCGCCGGACCATTCTGAGCGATAACGCCATCAGCTTGCTGGTGCCCATCCT
>CAZFOP010000064.1:0-12118 GCA_964520085.1 uncultured Solibacteraceae bacterium
TCATGGTGGCGATCAAGATAGCCGCCATTCTGATTTTCTGCATTGGCGCGGCGGGTGCCATCAAACCCGGCAACTGGCACCCGTTCGCGCCCCACGGCTTCTCCGGCATTCTCACCGGCGCGTCCATCGTTTTCTTCACTTACATCGGCTTCGATTCGGTCTCGACGGCGGCGGAAGAATGCAAGCGCCCGCAGCGCGACCTACCCATCGGCATCATCGCCACGCTGATCGTCTGCACTATTCTCTATGCTTCGGTGTCGCTGGTGCTGACCGGGATCGCGCATTACCAGACGCTGAACACGGATTCGCCGGTGGCGGACGCGCTCAAGGCGCTCGGTTACGACCGTCTGCGCCTCATCGTCACCGCCGGTGCCCTGATGGGCATGTTGTCCTCGCTGCTGGTGTACCAATACGGGCAGGCGCGGATCTGGTTCGCCATGTCGCGCGACCGGCTGCTGCCGGCCCTGTTCTCGCGAGTACACAAAATACACCAGACGCCGCATGTGAGCACCTGGATCGCGGGCTTCTTCGTGGGCATCCCGGCCGGCATTTGGGACATCGACACATTCGCCGAGCTATCGAACATCGGGACTCTATTCGCGTTCGTGCTGGTCTCGCTGGGCGTGATCGTGCTGCGCAAGAAGCAGCCGGAGCGCCCGCGCTCTTTCCGCGTGCCGTTCGTGCCGCTGTTCCCGATCATCTCGATTGTCTGCTGCCTGGTGCTGATGATGGGGCTACCGCTGAAGACGTGGCTGCGATTCTTCGTCTGGCTGGCGATTGGCCTCGCGATCTACTTCCCGTTCGGAAGGAAGCGGAGCACGCTGGCAGGAGAATAGAGACGCGCCGGTGTCACTTCGCCCTCCGGCGGGCAAGCGCGATCCACGCCAACCACGCGGCACCGCTAATCATCACCGCGATTGTCGCCCAGAAAAACGCATATTGAATTCGCTGGAGCGAGTGGAACTCGGGGTACTCGGGGTTCAGCCAGTAAAGATGGAAGCGGTACTGGTGCAAGCAGAAGTTTCCAACGATTCCCGCACCGCTCAACACAAGCCAAAGGTGCTTCGCCTTCGCGGTTTTCACGGCTGGAAGGTATCGTAGCAGCTCTCGCCGATCATGGCGCGCGTAAACCATCCTCCCAGCCCCCTTTCCCGCCATTGGTAGAATAAACCTAGCGCATTTACTACTTTTTTCGTTTCCACGTTTCACGGGTTCCGGCGTCATCTTGTTAGGAACCTGTGACGACTGTCGTATATTGCCAGATGAGCGAAGCGATCGATCCGGGGATCGAGTTGATCGAGCGGCAAAACCGCTTTGTTAACGAGCACTTACGCCGAATCTTCGTGCAGATTTATCGCATCGTCCGCAACCGCGCCGATGCGCAGGATCTGACCCAGGAGACGTTCATCAAGGCGCTCCAACGGCAGGATCAGCTCAAGGACGATCAAAAGGCTGCGCATTGGCTATCGAGAATTGCCTCCAACACGGCCATCGATTTTCTGCGGCGCAGCGGGCGCGTTTCGTTTTGCGACGTCGAGATGGCGCCGCCGAGCCTGGCGGAAAGCCCGGAGCAGGCGCTGCTGCGGAGCGAGCATCGCGAGTATCTGGAGGATGGGCTGCGCCTGTTGAGTCCGCGCGAGCGGGCGGCGTTGATCCTGCGCGATGTGGAGGGTTTGCCGGCCGAAGAAGTGGCGCGGCATCTGGGTTGCTCGAAGGCTACGGTGCGATCGCACATCGCCAATGCGCGCACCAAGTTTCGCAAGTACGTGGAGCGAAGAAAGCGGTAAGTACGATGAAACATCCCAACCAGGCGACATTGGCGTTGCACGCGGGCGGCGACCTTGGGGCCGTGGCCGGCTGGCGCACACGGCGGCACGTGGCGCGCTGCGCGGAATGCCGCGAGGAAATCGCCAGCTTTGACGAGTGCCGGCAGTTGCTGCCCTCGCTCGACGATTCGGCGGAGCTTCACTGGAACCGGCTGGCGGCGGAGATGAAAGCTAACATCCGGCTGGGCTTGGCCGCGGGCGAGTGCGTGCGCGCCGACGAGCCCGCCGGCGCCGGGCGGATCTGGTACGGCGCGCGTGTTGGCGTGGCGCTGGCCAGTGTGGTGGTGCTGCTGACGGTCGGCCTGATGCTGGAGCGGCCCGGCCCTACCGTGGCGCGCGACACGGGAGTGGTGGTGCAGGCCACCGCGGATGGCATCCAGGTGCGCGAGGGCGGACAGTCGATGGGACTGATGCATTCCGGCACCAGCGGAGACGCGGTCACTTACCAGGTGGGCGCGCAGGGTTCGGTGGAGGCCCGTTACGTGGATTCGGAAACCGGCTACGTCACGGTGAATAAAGTCGATGTCGAATAAGCGGCAGGTCGCATTACTGGCCCTGCTCGGCGCCAGCGCCGCACTGGCGCAGGACGTGCCGCTGGAGGGCCGCGTCAATATCAATCTCGGCAAGGATTCGCCGGTCGCGCTGGCCGGCATGTCCACTGGCGACTCTCATTCGAGCTCGCGCGGGGCGGCGCTGGTGCTCGATCTCCACATGTCGCTCACCCTGCGCAACACCGGCGCGAGCCGCATACACGGCGTGACGCTGCGCGTGGTTTCACAGGAGGTCACCGTCGGCGGCAAGGGCTCGGTTTCCATTCCCAGCCTGAACATTGGCCCCGGCGAGTCTTTTCCGGTGCGCATCGATATGCAGTTGATGCGTCCAACCCAGGCGGCAGGCGGCCCGCTGGTGGATGTCAATCTGGATGGCGTGCTGTTCGAGGATCTTTCGTGCTCCGGTCCGGACCGGCTGAATTCGTGCCGCACCATGACCGCCTGGGAAATGGAAGCGCAGCGCGACCGCGAGCACTTCAAGCGCATTCTGGCGCAGGCCGGGCCAAATGGTCTGCGGCAGGCGATGATCGAAAGCATCGGCCGCCAGTCGGCGCGTCCGCAACTGGACGTGCGCGTGCTGCGCGGGCCCGCCGTCACTTCCGCCACACTGGGACCGGTGCACACGGAGCAGTTCGCGTTTCTCGAATTTCCCGATTCGCCCGTCGAGCCGCTCGAAGGCTGGGCGCAGGTCGCCGGCAATGAGGCGCGCGCACCGCGCATCCAGGTGCGCAACCGCTCCGCCGAGAACGTCAAGTACGTCGAACTCTGCTGGCTGGTGAGCGACGCAGGCGGCCGGCAATACCTGGCGGCGTCGCTGCCGGCTTCCGATCCCGCGCTGTACCTGCCCGCTGGCAAGACCGCCCGCGTGGAGCAGGAAACCGCGCTACGCTTCACCCGCGCCGGCCAGCCGGTCGGCATTCAGTCCGCAGTCGGCTTCGTCAGCCGCGTGCAGTTCGCCGATGGCAAGCTGTGGGTGCCCAGCCGCACCGATCTGGAGCGCGGTTCGCTCGTCAAGGTGCTCCCCGCGTCGGCCGAAGAGCAGCGCCTGGACGACGTTTACCTGAAGCGGGGCCTGGACGCGCTGGTCCAGGAACTCAAGCGGTACTGACGTGATCGCTTTACTGCGCCGCATGTTGCCGTGGCTCGGCGTCCTGGTGCTCATTGGGGCGGTGTACGATGGCTGGATCTTCTACGGCCGCTGGCAATCGAACCGCAATGCCGAACTCGCCCGCGCCAATGCGGAAGCGGACCGGGCGCGCAAGACCATGGACGCGATCGGCGGTGGCGGGTTTGGAATCCGCAGCTTTTACGCCACCCCGGGCGTGATCCACCGCGGCGAACCGGCTACCATCTGTTACAGCGTGCTCGGTGCCACCACGCTTCGCCTCGATCCGCCCGTGGCAGAAGTCTACCCCACCTTCAACCACTGCATTCAAGCCTCGCCGCCGCAAGACACCGAGTTCACGCTCACTGCGGGCGATGCAGCGGGCCACACGGCGACATCGAAGTTCACGCTGAAAGTCGCGCGATAAAGGCACCGGAGAGTCGTCGCTCAGGCAGGCCGCGACGCCTTCGCCGAAGACCGCCGAACCAGCCAGCGCAGGAAGCGCACCTGCAGCGACCATCGGGAACGGTGCGGCGCAGGCAGCCCCGCGTTCCGCTCGACCTTGTCGAAGGCATCTTCGAGCAACGCGTCATGCAGGCGCTCGATGATGAGCTTCCATTGCACCCACGTCGCGAAATCGGTATCGACGTCGATGGTGTGGCGCAGAATTACCCGCTCGCCGCGTGGCAGAACCTCGAAATAGTGGCGTCCCCGAAAGGTGCGGAGGCGGCCCATTGGGCCGAACTCGAATTCGACTCGGCGGCCCGGCACATACTCGGAGACCTTATAGACGATGAGGCCGTGTCCGCCGCGCGACCCGGGCGCAAGCCCGCGATCGAGAACCATGGGCGGCCATCGTTCGCGCGGCCAGAGTAGATCGCCGCCGCTCGAGAGCGAATCGAGGATGCGGCCGCCGGTCTCGATCGGAATCGGCAGGCGACGTTCGTGAACGTTGAGGACGGCCTTCCAGCCTCGCAGTACCAGAAGTTTGCTCATCAACTGAATTGTAACGATGAATACAGTTAAGATGAACGCTATGTGGTCACAGCGTAATCTCGGTTGGGCACAGGCCGCGCTGCTGTTCGGTGTGTGCGGCGCGGCATCGTCCCAGTTGCTGAATATCGATGACTGGGGGACGTATTTGCTGCCGATTCCGTTCGGTATCCTTGCCGCGTGGCTATTGGTTGGAGGCATCGTTCCTGGCATCTGTCTGGTCGTGCTCGACGCGGCCGTCTGGCAAGCGGCTTACCGGTTGGCGATCAGGTTTGCCGAAGGAGGGCCGACCGTGCAAAGGGTGGCCGCGATGTATCTGGCGGGCTTGGTAGGCGGCTTGGGAGTGAGCTTGGCAGCCGCGATATGCCAGCGCCGTGCGCCATCGATGCGCAGCGTGGGAATCACTGCACTGGCGGGCGGCTTCTGCGGGCTGCCTTTCGCTTGGTGGGTGATTTCCGGCAAGGACGTGCCGATCCCGGATTGGGCGTTCTCGACACTGTGCTTTACCCTCTGGCAGGCGGCGGTTGGCGTTTGCCTGTGGCGCGGCTTCCGGTTGGAAAAGCCTGAGTCGGTCTGACTTCTAGTCGTGGCGTAGCGCGCGCATGGGGTCGATGGAGGCGGCGCGGCGCGCGGGGAGAAACGCAGCGGCCAGCGCCACGGCGATCAGCACGGCGCCGGTGCCGCCGAAGGCGAGCGGGTCCATCGCGTCGATGCCGAAGAGCAGCGAATGGACCGCGCGCGCGGCTGCCCAGGCCAGTGGAAAGCCGAGCGTAAGGCCCCCGGCAACCAGCAGCAGCGCATCGCGCAGCACCATGCCGGCCACATCGGCGCGTCTGGCCCCGAGCGCCATGCGGATGCCGATTTCGCCGGTGCGCTTCGCCATCCCGTACGACATCACGCCGTAGAGTCCCACCGCGGCCAGCAGCAGCGCCAGCGCTCCGAAGAATCCACCCAACGTGGCCAGCAGGCGAGTCTCGAAAATCGAATCGTCGATCCGCTGGCGAATGGTAGCCCACTCGGTCACCGCGATGCCCGCGCCCAGTTTGGGCAGCTCGCGCAGGACAACAGCCCGCGCGGCGGCTGGCGACAAGGCGGTTCGCACCAGAATATCGGGCGGGAACTCCAGATCTTTCTGCGGGAGCGGAACGTACACCCTCGGCGCAATCTTTTGCTGGATACCGTCCTGCCTAATATCGCGCACCACGCCCACGATGCTGGTGCGTTCGCCACCCTCGGGCTTGGTATCGTCGAAGCTCAGCCAGCGGTTCTCGGGGTGGGCCTCACCCGGCAGGAACTCGCGCACGAAAGCCTCGTTGACCACGGCCACTTTTGGCGAGGTCGCGGTATCGTTCCGGTCGAACTCGCGGCCGCGGAGCACAGCGCCGATGGTTTTGAAGTATCGCGGCGACACGTAGGTCTGGTCCACGTCCGCCGGCTCCGTCGCGGTGCGCGACGATCCGGGCACGCGAATGGTCGCATCGGAGCTGCCGCCGCCAAACAGGCCGGGGAACGCGCAACTCACGGAGTAAATGCCGGGCGTCTCAGCGAGCGTCTTCATCAACTGCTCCTGCGGCCGGCGGAGATCCCCTTTCCACAGGCGCGGGAAATCCAGGTTGAACGCAATCACGCTTTGATTGCGGAAGCCCAGGTCGACCGAGCGCATGGCGAGCAGGCTGTGCCCGAAGAGGCCGGCGAGCGCCACCAGCACTACGCTAAACGCCACTTGCGCCACCACTAGAACCCGCCGCAACGCGGTGTGGCCGGCGCGGTCGAAGCCTCCCGAACGCAGCCCCGCAACCGGGTTAATTGCAGTGGAACGGAGTGCCGGACCGAGGCCGAACAGAAGGGCCGAGCCAAGCGAGATGGCGATAGTGAACCCTAGCACCGACAGATTGGGCGCGCTCGAAAATGGATTCCCGGCCTGCTCCGGCAGAAAACCGGCGACTATGCGTACGCCCCAGGCAGCCAGGCCTATGCCCACGGCGCTGCCCGCAGCCGCGATCAACAAAGTCTCGGTAAGCGCCTGGCGCACCAGGCGGCCGCGTGTGGCGCCGAGGGAAAGCCGCAAGGCGATTTCCTTCTGCCGCGCGGCTCCCCGCGCCAGCAGCAGGTTCGCCACATTGAGGCACGCGGCCACAAGCACCAGCGCGACCAGTGCCAGCAGCACGCCCAGCGGCTTACCGAAGTGTTCCCGCAGGAACGAAAGACCGACGCTCCCGGTGCGAATCTCCAACCGTTGCGATAGGGCCCTGTCGCGGAAAGTGGAGGCGGGGTTCTTTCCGTAGAGCGTTCTCAGATGCTGTTGCATCAACACGTCCAACGCCGCCTGCGCCCGCGCACGCGGCATGTCCGGTCGCACGCGCGCCATCAGCGCAAGCCACCACGTGTTGGGACTCATCACTGAACCAGGGGACATCATGAACGGCACCCAAACTTCCGTGCGCCGCTCGACCTCCACGCCACGGAATCCGGGCGAGGCCACGCCGATCACCGTCAGCGGCTGGTCGTCCACCAGCACGGTGCGGCCCAGCACGGCCGGGTCCGCGCCGAAGCGGTTGCGCCACAGATCGTAGCCGAGCACAGCCAGCGGATGCCCGCCCGGAACGCGGTTGTCCTCGCCGGTGAAGAGCCGCCCGATGACAGGCTGAATTCCCAGCACTTGGAAGTAATTGCCGGAGACGTATTCTCTTTGTATAAACTCCTCGCGCCCACCCGGGTGCGGCGTGATGCGCACCTTGTAGACGCGGGAGGACGCCAGCACGCCCGTGAATAGATCGGCGCGCGCGGAGATTTCCCGGTAGAGCGGCGTCGAAACGCTCCCCACGCCCCAACCGCCGGTGCGATGGATCGCGACGAGTTGCTCCGCATGCGCTACCGGTAACATGCGCAGCATGAGCGTGTGGAACAGCGAGAAGATCGCCGTATTGGCTCCGATGCCGAGCGCCAGCGAAAGCACCGCCGCAGCGGTGAAGCCGGGGCTGTGGCGCAGACCGCGCAGCGCGTAGCGGAAATCCTTGGCGAAGCTCTCGACCCACGGGAAGCCGCGCTGGTCGCGATAGGCTTCCTTGGCATGCGCCACGCCGCCGAATTCGCGTTGCGCAGCGGCGCGGGCTTCCGTATCGCTCATGCCGCGGCGGCGGAATTCTTCTTTCATCAGTTGCAGATGCAGGGCCACCTCTTCATCCAGCTCGCCATCGAGGCGGGTCCGGCGAAACAGTTCCTGTAAGCGCATCCAAATGCCGGGCATGGGTTACTCCTCCATCGATCCAGGTCTTCGACCGGAGGGAGCGGTATTCCGTGTAAAGCACCACATCACGCGGTCTCCAATCTCATTCGTACCGAAGCGCGGACAGCGGGTCCAGCTGCGCGGCCCGCCGCGCCGGCAGGTAACAGGCGACCAACGCAACAACCGCGAGCAGAACGGCGGTGGCGGCGAACACCAGCGGGTCGCCGGGTTTGACTTCGTGCAACCGGCTCTCGATCACGCGCCGCGCGGCGAACGCACCGGCGGTTCCCACGGCGATGCCCAGCAGGACCAGGCGCATGCCCTGCCACAGCATTTCGCCGAGCACGCGGCCGCGGCCGGCGCCGAGCGACATGCGAACGCCAATCTCGCGCGTACGCTGCCGAATCGCGTACGCCAGCACGCCATAGATTCCGATAGCGGCCAGTAGCGCAGCCAGACCGGCGAAGGAGCCGACCAACATGCTGAGGTATTGCTGCCCCTCCGCCTGGCCGGCCACCACCTCATCCATCGTGCGCACGCTGTAGAGAGGCAGGCTGGAATCGATCTGCCCCAGCGCGCGCCGCACCTGCGCGGTCACACTCAGTGGCGGCAGGGACGTGTGCAATACCAGAAACAAGTGCCTCCCTCCGTCGAAGGCGTCATACGCCTCCGGCAGTGGCCGGTGGGTGAGGCTCCATTGCCGAACGTCGCTCACCACGCCGACCACCTGCTCCCAAGGTCCGCTGTCGTTGCCGTGCGAATACATCTTGCCGAGCGGGTTTTGATCCGGCCAGAAGAAGCGGGCCATGTTCTCGTTGATCACGACGGGGTAGATGGCGCCATTGGTTATACCGGCGGGCGGCTGGTTGCCCGCCGCGTAAATCGGGTCGAGGAGCAAATCGTTGGCGAGAGCCGTTTGGATGTCCGCCGGCGTGAAGACGCGTCCCTGGAGCAAGCGGATTCCCATGGCGCGGAAGTACTCGGGCGAGGCGGCATGGCTCTCCACCAGTTGGTTGCTCTGCGCGCCGCTTTGCCCGCGCAGCGTAATGTAACCGTTGGAGCCGCCTTCAAGCGGCAGTTTATCGCTCAGGGCCACCGCATCGACGCCGCCAATGCGCCGCGAGCGTTCGAGCAACGCTTCCGAGAAGCCGTAGATCTGCATGTCGGCTTTGTAGTTTGCCTCGGGCAGTTGAACGGCCGCCGTCCAGACTCCTTCGCGGCGTACGCCGATGTCCAGGCTGCGCAAGGCCGCAAAGTCCTTCAGCAGAAGGCCCGCCGAGATCAGCAACATCAGGGACAGTGCGATCTCCGCCACTACCAGCGCGTGACTAGTGAAGCGGCGGCGCCGCCCAGGGCTGACCGAGCTGCCGGCCCCGCCCTTTAACTCATCGAGCAAATCGGGCCGCGACATCTGCAGCGCCGGGAGCATGCCGAATAAGACGCCGGTCGCAATCGCCAAGGCGAAAGTGAACGCGAGCACGGTTGGGTTCAATTGCACCGTGTTGAATCGCGGGAGGTCGAAACTCTTGGTGACGGCGAACAGGCTGATGCCGCCCCACGCCACCAGCAAACCGAGCGCGCCGCCCGCCACCGCGAGCAGCAGACTTTCGGTTAGCAGTTGGCGCACCAGGCGATACCGCGATGCGCCGAGCGCACTGCGCAGCGCCACTTCCTTCTGCCGCGCGAGCGCTCTCGAGAGCAGCAGGTTGGCCACGTTCGCGCAAGCGATCAGCAGGACCAGGCCGACCGCGCCCAAGATCAGGAACAGCGTGGCGCTGGAATCGCCGACCATGTCGTCGCGGAGCGATTTTGCGTCCGCCCCCACCTTGTCGTTCGACTGCGGATACTGCTTCTCCAGCCGCGCGGCAATTGCCTTGAGATCCGCGAGCGCCGCCTTGATGGACACTCCGGGCTTCATTCTGCCGATGGCGCTCGCCCAGTGGTTGCCGCGCCCGCCGAACAGCTTGCTGTCCATCACTTGCGGAACCCAGAGCTGCGACTCCGCCGGAAAGTGGAAACTCGCCCGCATCACGCCCACGATGGTGTACTTCCGCGCATTCAATTCGATCGACTGGCCCACGGCCTGGGGATCTCCGGCGAAACGGCTCCTCCATAAGCCGTAGCTGAGGATGGCCACATCATCCTTGCCCGGCTGGTCTTCGCCGGCAGCCCAGGTTCGGCCCAACAACGGCTGGACTCCCAGCAGGGAAAAGAAGTTCGCCTCGGTGGGCAGCGCCTGCACGTGCTCCGGCCGTCCGCCGGCGCCGAGGTTCATGTCCTTTGGCCAGGCATATAGAGTCATGTCCTGGAAGGTGGTGTTCTGCGCTTTCCAATCCACGAAATCGGGCTCCGCGAACGGGTATTGCCCAGGCGCCGATTCGGTCTCGAACAAGCGGACCAACTGGCTCGGGTTGCGATATGGCAGGGGGCGCAGCAGGACGGTGTCGATGATGCTGAATACGGCCGTGTTGGCGCCGATGCCGAGCGCGAGCGAAAGCGCCGCCGCGGCGGTGAAGCCGGGGCTGCGGCGCAGGCCGCGCAGCGCATAGCGCACGTCCTTGATAAAACTGTCGATCCACGCGAAGCCGCGCTCGTCGCGATAGGCTTCCTTGGCGTGCGCCACCCCGCCGAATTCGCGGCGGGCGGCGGCGCGGGCTGCTGTCTCGCTCATTCCGCCGCGGCGGTATTCCTCCTCCATCAGTTGCAGATGCAGGCCCACCTCTTCATCCAATTCGCCATCCAGGCGCGTCGTGCGAAGCAGCTCGCGCAATCTCTTCCAGATTCCGGGCATGGGTTACTCCGTCTCCGTTAGCCGCTCGAAGCGGTTCATGATTTCGACCGTGCGCGCCCAGTCTTCGGATTCCTTTTCCACCTGGCGCCGTCCCGCGGCGGTGATTTCGTAGAACTTGGCGCGCCGGTTATTCTCGGAAATGCCCTAGCGCGAGCGAATCCACCCACGATGCTCGAGGCGCAGCAGCGCCGGGTAGAGCGTCCCCTGGTTCAGGTCCAGCATGCCGCCGGAGATCTGCTGAATGCGCTGCGCCAGCCCGAAGCCGTGCTGCGCGCCCATGGTGGCCAGCGTGCGAAGCACCATCAGATCCAGCGTGCCTTGCAGTATATCCGTTCTGGTCTCTCTTGTAGACATCCAAAAGGAGTATGCGCCGGTTCCTGTAGAATGTCAAGAGGAAGACGTGGTGGGGCATGCATTAGCTTGCCCGTTCGTTCTTTCGAACCGGATTCGCCGGCTCAGTGGCTGACCACAGCCGCCGGAATCGGACCGCCGGGTTTGACGGCAATCACCGTGTCCGAGAACCTGCCCCGGTAAACGACCACCAGCTTCTCTCGATCGATGAAGCTCCGCTGATTCACGCGGCTCATGACATAGATCGGTTTTCCGGAGGGAGGGTCTGGAGGCGTCGACTTGAATTCCGGGAATGTCTCCGCCTTCGACAACACCCGGTAGTAATTCAGCGCGGGAGCGCACAAACCGAACATGCCGACATCGGTGACACCATAACTGTGGTTATACCCCCCTAAGACGGAGTAGACTGGCTTGGCATCCGCGTCCCACCGATACTCCTTGAAATAGAACAAGCGCAAACACAGTAGGAAGTAGCAAGCCAGACATACGAGAACGGCCGTGATGCCGCGGCGGAGCCACTGAGAAATCACGGAGCTGGTTGGCGCCGCCGCGATGGTGCCGGCGAGGAGAGTCGTCAGCGGCACCAGAAACAGCCCCGTTCGGCCCAACGGCAGCGGCATGCCAAAGAAATGGAATACCAGCCAGTGCAGCAGCACACACAGCGTCGCGATGCCGGCCAACGCGGCCGCGAATCTTGCCAGCCATCGCGCATGCGTGTCGTGACGGCACGAGCCGTCGAGCCTGGTTACCACAAGCTGACAGGCGCAGAGGATGACGCGCAGCGCCGGCAGCAGCCGACGCAGAGAACTCGCCGCCCTATACCATGCGGTGTCCCGGAATCGCGGGTCTAACTGGTAGAACGAGGCCTGCAGCAGGCTCTGCCGCATCTCCCGGAGGGAGTGCGCTCCATCGCCGGTGCCATAGCCCCACCAGTGCAGCAGAGGATAACCGCACCTCGCGAGCGCGACGAGTAGCCCCGGCAAGGCACATAATGCCACGATGCGCACGGCGGAATCCCCTTCACGCCGCCTGATCGCCCACGCCGTGACGGCGAGAAACGCAGCCAGTCCGGCAAACGCGAATGAGTAGTTCGCGGAGAACGATAGCCCCAGCGCCAGCGATGCCAGCACGCAGGACTGCCGCAGTGAAGGCCGGCTCCTCACGCGATGCCACACGGGAACCGCAATCGCCGCCAGCAGCAGGGCGTTCGCCAGGCCGTAGCCGCGCGCCGCCACCATGTAGTCGAAGAGAAACGGATTGTAAGTCAGGCAAACC
>CAZFOP010000065.1:0-12082 GCA_964520085.1 uncultured Solibacteraceae bacterium
TGCGGTTTTCCTTGACGATGTAGATGACGTGCTCGATGTGCGGCAGCGGGCTCGTTTCGTCCAGCTTGCTGTCGCGGTATGGCGAATCGCCCAACGCCGCCGCCGTCCATTTTTCGAGCTGGCCGTCGGTAAACGGCGCGATCCACGAAGCCGTACCGGTCTGCATGCGCGCCACAAATTCGTCCGCCGCCGTTCCGGCGTGAACCGGCTCGGGCCGGCGCGCTGGGCTCGGGCCGTGTGGATTGGCGTAGGAGCGCACGCCTTTTCCGTTGAGCACCACCAACGTCCCGTCCGGGAGCACGCGCGCCGCCGTCGGGTACCAGCCAGCCGGTATGAAGCCTCGCATGTAGCTGCGGTCACCCGCCAGGTCCACCACAGCAACCGTGTTGGCGTCCGAGCAGGCCACGTACATACGGTGCCCATCGGCGCTCAGCGCAAGGCCGGAAGGCGACATGCCGAGCGGCTGCCGCGGAGTCATCGAGACATTGATGCTCTCCACCACGCGCAGCTCTTTATCCTCGCTCACGCCTACTGCGTACACGCTGTTTGTATTGGTTGCCGCCACGAAAATGCGTGCCGCCCAGCGCGGCTCATCCTCCACGTTTTCCGTGTTGGCGCCCGCGCGCCACACCATGTCGGTGGGATGCGCGCCAACCGGCACTCGCGCGAGCTGTCCGCCGGTGGCTACATCGTAGTGACCCAGCGTGCCATCGGCCCAGTGGGTGACGAAGAAGGATTTGCCGTCGGGATGAAACAGGATGCGATACGGCCGCCTCCCGGTGCGAATGCGCTCGATCACCATCCCCGATTGCGGATTAATCACCGCGACCGAATCGCGATTCAACTCCGCTGCGTAGAGTAGGTGGCCATCCGGCGAAAACTCGACGTCGCCAACAAAGTCGCTGGGGCCAAGGTTGCCCTCTTCCAGTTTGAAGGTGCGTCCCGCCGTCAGCTTGCCGTTGGCCAGTGTGAACTCGAACACCGCGCCGCGCGCGCCGCCGCCCACATAAACCTTGCTGCTGTACGGTGCGAAGGCCAGCCCCAGCCACGCGTCGGGCACCGGCGTCGAACTAACGACGGAGCCCGTGTCGATGTCGATCACCGCAATCGATGGCGGCCGGTAGCCGCAGTGCAACACCAGCAGGTAGTGACGGTCCGGCGAAAGCGCCGTAGCCATCGGCAGCGTGTCGAGCGGTATCTGCTTTCCCACTGGTTCCAGCTTCCAGCCGCTGTTCAACAGGAAGCCACCCTCGGCGAGCGGCCCCACCTGTTCCTTCGCCGCCGGTTGCGAGTCCAGAATCGCCGCCAGGGAAACCAGCGCGGCGGCCATCGCAATGGCGCTGAGTATTCTTGAGTAAGGTCGCATGGTTCCCCTCCATTGTACAGGTGGGATTTGCACGTCATCCGTCTCAGCTTGGTTGCAGGGCGATTGCCCGCCGTCCTAACCGCGTATCGGAGTTTCGACCGTGAGGGAGCGGTTTATCGGTCGGACCGAATTCGCCGATCGAATACCTAGCGGACCCGGAACAGTACCGACGATCCCACCCGGGCGACGCTCACCAAGTCCCAAGCCACCGGGTTCATCAACATGTCCATCCCTATGGGGCCGTTACTGCCATCCACCGGAGCGAGAATATAGCGGAAGCCGGCGCGCCGCAGGGCCGAGGTTGCCTCGACACGCTGGGGCACCGCGCCGCTGGTTACGGCAGGCGGCGAATTCGCCACCAGGCGCCAGGCACCGCTCAGTTGCTTGGCCCAGATTTCCAGCGGCACCGTGTCGCCCGGCGCGTGCGACACCAGGGTGACGCTGTCGGCGATCACGGGAATTTCGAAATCGACTTCGAGCGTCATCCCGGCCTGGATCGGCCGCCAGGTGCGCCAGCCAGTCGTATAGTTGCCGTCGATGGCCAGCGGCGCCTCCCAGAGATTGGGCCGCGCGCGCATAGTCCAGTCCGCGGCCGTCCGAACACGCTCCCCTTTCGCATAGACCTCCACTTCCTCGACGTTCCATTCGCCTTCGTACGCAGCAGGCAGGCGGAAGCGAAAACCCATTAGCGGCTCAGCCTGCCAGCGGGCGCGGCGTTCGTACAAGGCTTCGGGCTGGAAGGCGGACTGGAGAGCGTCGTTCATGCGGTCGCCTTCGGCCGATTGCCAGCTCACTGTCACCTCGCGCGGTAGGTAGGCGTTCGCCAGCGTATCGAAGGCGAAAATGCGTGCGTCGGCCGGCGTGTTCTGCTCCACCATCCGCGCTACCGGGAACTCGGGCGTGCTACGCGCCAGGTAATCCGCCTCGGGTTCCATGCGCAGCGCGGCTGCCAGCGGAAAGCTGTGCAGCCGAAAAACGTATTCCGGCTGCCAGAGGTTGAGCAGCGGAGGCCAGCAGACGATTGCCTGCAACGTTACCGCGGCCCACGCCGCGCGCCCACGCCAGACGCCCGTCAGCGCAGCTCCCAGTGCCAGTCCGGCCAGCGCCATCGCGGGCATCAGGAAGCGCCCGCCGCGGTTGGAAAACCACGGCAGAGCCAGCAGCGCGGCCGCCGTCAGCGCCAGTCTTGCGCCGCGGCTCCGCCACGCCAAAAGCACCAACGGCAGTGCCAGCAGCAGCGGGCCGTAGGTACCCGACAGACCGTCGCCGAATGCCAGTTGCCATGGCACATCGAGCGGCGCCACTTGCCCAAAAGCAGCCAGGTTTGTCGCCAGGGTCCGTTCTCCCAGGAGGTGAAAATACGGATTCGGAAACAGGGCGTTGGCGAAGGGCGCCAGCGGATTGCGCGCCACCACAATGTTGCGCACCAGCCACGGCGCCACGGCCGGCAACGCGCCCGCCGCCAGCAGCGCCAGCCCGCGCCACCGCCGCGCCGCTACCCACACCGCCGCGCCCACCAAGACCATCGCACCCGGCAGCTTGATGGCGTAACAGAACCCGGCTGCAAGTCCCGCCGCCAACAAGCACCATCGCTCGTCCGTGTCCCGCCACAACAGCAGCAGGTAAAATGCGGCCAGCGTGATAAACACCAACGCGGCCTCGTTGTAGGACGTGGTGCCGGTGATACCCGTCACCGGAGCGCAGAGGTAGAACACCGCCGCCACCAGCCATGCGCGGTCCGCCAACCCGAGCCGCCTGGCCGTGCGCAGCAGCAGGGCAGGTGTGGCGGCCAGAAAGCCGAATTCCACCAGCTTGGCCGCAGAATGGCGCCCGAAGGGGAACGCCATGGCATAGAGCATCTCCATGCCCTGCGGCAGCGCGTCGTAGAACGTGAACCGAACCGGGAATCGGCCCAGCCGCGTGTAATCGAAGGGCAGCCCGAGGTGATACGTGATGCCGTCCGGAGAAATCTCCGGCGCTATCGCATTTACCACGTACCAGACGCCATAGGCAACGAAAATCGCGCCTGCGGCGATGCGCTCGTAGCGGCCGAGCGGCTCCAGCGCCGCATCCCGAACTCCGGCGCGGCGGAGAAACGGTAGCGCGGCCAACGGCGCCAAGCCCGCTGCCAGGTAAGCGGGCCACCAACCCAGGTGCAGCACCAGCAGCAGAAAAACCAGCAGGCTTTCAACCGCCGCGCCCACCGCCAGCGTAATCTCGGGAGGAGCGGCCACCCGGCGCAGCAGGATCGCGCCCCAGGCGTAAGCCGCGGCCAGCGGCAGCGCCGCACCAAAGAGTATCGAGAGCACCAGCATTTGGGTCAGAATAACGAAGCGTTGCGCATCTTGGGGTCGATTCCGGAGTGACCGCTCCGCGCGTGGATCGGAGCCGCGACCGTTAGAGAGCGGTAGCCCGCAGTTGAAATAGACATTTCACCAAGGCACTTACAGCAGCACCGTATCGATGCGTGCGTCGTCCGCCAGATGGGCGCTGGACGGCGTATGGCCCGGCTCCGGCGCGGCGCCGAGAAAGCGCAGCAACTCGCGCTCGGAGCCGCCGAAGAAACTGGCCACCAATTCGCGAATGGCGGTGCGGCGCATCTCGTCGCGCGGCGTGCGCGGCGCATACACGAAAGCGCGTCCCGTCTTGTGCCGTTCCAGCTTGCCTTTGCGCACCAGCCGGTCCAGCACGGTCATGATGGTGGTGTACGCCAACGGCCGGTGGGCGGTGACGATCACCCGCACTTGCTTGACGGTTCCCTCACCCAGCGTCCACAGGGCGTTGAGGCATTCCAGCTCGAGCGGCGGCGGGACATCGCGGGCGGTCTTGGGCATCACTTTTCCAGGCCCGGAGTGGCGGGCTGCACGGCTTGCCGCAGTTTGGCGGCGAATTGCGAATCCGGCTTCGGCGCAGATGCCGGGTGCGCCGGTGGTGTCGCATCCGGTTTGGGCTTCGCCTGGCGCGCTCCTTCGCTCGGCGGCGCGGCCGGTGTGGCAGCCCGTTCGAGTGGCTGGTTCAAGAACCGGTCCATCTTCAGTGCCGGCCGCTCCAGCGCGAGATTGAACGTGGTGAAACAGCCCTCCACCTGGCGGTCGTTTTCGATCAGCGCCCGCATCGCTTCCATCTTCGAATCCATGTCGTCCAGGTAATGCAGCAGTAACGCCTCGGGGAATTGCGGCAGCTTGGGCGAGCCGAATTCCAAATGGCCATGATGGCTGAGCACCATGTGTTCGACCAGCGTGCGCAGCGTGGGTGGGAATCCGGGGAGCCCTCGCAGCTTGTCGGCCAGCATGCGCATCGCGATATTGATGTGGCCGATCAGTTGGCCGTCCGGCGAATAGGAAAAGCCGCGTTCGTAATTCAACTCGTAGATCTTGCCGATATCGTGCAGCACCACGCCGGTCAGCAACAGGTCAAGATCCACATTGTAGTGCGCGGCGGTCATGCGCGCCAGAGCGCACAGCGAAAGCACGTGCTCGATCAAGCCGCCCAGGAAGGCGTGGTGAATCTGCTTCGCGGCCGGCGCCAGGCGGTAACGCCGCCCGATGTTTTCGTCGTCCAGCGTGGCGTCGAGCAAGGCCCTCAGGTGAGGATTGCCCATGCCACTCACCAGCGTGCGCAGCTCCACCCACATCTCCTGCGGGTCGCGCTTCGAGGAAGGAAAGTAGTCGGCAAACTCGACTTCGCTGTCCTGCATCCGCTGAATCTTGTGGATGGTCAACTGCGGCCGGTTGTGGTAGACCTGAACCAGCCCCTTCACTTTGACGAAGTCGTCGCGCTCGAAGCTCTCCGCAACTTCGGCCGCGTTGTCCCACATCTTGGCGTCCAGGTCGCCCGTGCGGTCGCCCAGCAGCAGGGAAAGATAAAGTTCGCCGGTCTTCTTCTGCCGGATCTCCTTGGAGTGGACCACAAAGCTGCCGGTGATCGCCTTGCCGGCTTCGAGTTCGTTGACAAAGGGCGACTTCATTGTTTCGCCGGCGCGGCGGGGGGAGTGTCAGGCGTGGCGGGCGCGTCCGGCGTCGCGGCATCTTCCGCCGCTGCCGCTTTGCGCTCACCCAGCTTCGATGTGTCGATATTCGGCTTGGTGCCCGCGGTGGAGGTGGTTCCCGGAATCGGGACGAACAGGAAGTGCTTGTGCCTCCTGTGCGCGGCGGCGACTGCTTCCTTGGTCGTGGTCTGCGGCTTCAATTGAGCGATGTCGTGCCAGTGCGTGTCCTTGCCTGGAGCCGCGCCGGTATCCACGTAGCCTTCCTTGATTTCGAGGAACGCATCCTCTCGAAGCCTGGTGAGGTAGGCGCGGACCTTGCTCTCGATTTGCGGTTGAACCACCGTCTCCTGAATCAGCTCCTTGACTTCGTCGAACGAGGCTTGCCCCGCCTCGTAGCGCTCGTCGATGCGCAGAATCACAAACCCCGCCGCGATCTTGATCGGGTCGGAAACCGAGCCCTTCTTCTCTTTGAACGCAAATTCTTCGATCGGTTGCAACGACATCCCTTTTTCGCGCGGCGGCAAAACGCCCCCGCCTTTCGCCGTCTCCTGGTCGTCGGAATAGGCGCTCACCAAGTCGGTAAACTTCTCGCCCTTGCGCCCCCGCGCCGCCACATCTTTGGCTTTTGCTTCCGCGGCTGCCGCCTGCTCCGGCGTCTTTCCTTCCGTGGAAATGAGAATCTGGCTCAGGAAGACCTGCGCCTTGCGCATGTATTGATCCTTGTGCGCGTCGTAGTACTTCCGCAACTCCGGTTCGGGTACCGCAATGCGCGCGCCGATCTCCTGGCCCACCAGGCGACGCTGCAGCAATTCGTTGGTCATCTTCTGCTTATACTCTTCAAAGGGGATGCCCGAGTTATCGCGGACGTAATCGTGGAATTTGTCGGTGTCGGCGATCTTGGCCATCACCTGCATTTCCGCCAGCCGTTTGGCCACTTCGGAATCCACACTGATGTTCAGGTCCTTGGCCTTTTGCACCATCAGCAACTGGTCGATTTTTTCCCGCAGAAAGTTCTTCGATTGCTCCTCTTCGGCCTCGGTGAGCTCGACTCCCTTCAGGTGCCGCTCCTGGCGCAGGAACATCTCCAGATCCTTCCGCTGTTCGTCGAGTTCGCCGCGGGTGACGATGTCCCCATTTACTTTGGCGGCAATCTCCTCCACCACGCGGATATCCCCGGCGATCGCCATCGGCAGGACCGCCATCATGACTACTACAAACCTGCGAATCATAGCTGTTCAGGCTCCATTCTAACATCGGCAGGAGGCCGACATGGCCACAAAGCACCGCGCCGGGCCGGTACGACGGACCACCGCTTTTCGTGTCTTCTTTCTCTAAGCTGGGACGCCTCGACGGACGACAGGAACTTAGCGCCCGTCCTGCCTCGTTCGCTTCTACTCAACCGGCCTGCCGCATCTGCTCCAGCTTGGCATCCAGAAAGCTCAAAATTCGCGCCGCCGACGCCTGTCCCTCCAAAGGCAGAAGCAACACGCCTGCCGGAGTGAATTGCGCGCCGGGCGTCTTCTCGACAACGTGCATCAGTCGCGCTGGATCCACCCGCGTCTCGCGGTGAAACTTGATACTTAAGACGTTATGCCGCCGGTCGATGGTCTCGATACCCAATTGTTCGGCCGCCGTCTTGACCCCAGAGTATGCCAGCAAGCTGCGCACCGCCTCCGGCACTGTGCCGAAGCGATCCTCCAGTTCCCTTTCGGCACGCTCCCGCGCGGCCGGATCGCTCGCGCTGGCGATTTGCCGGTATGCGCGCAGACGCTGGTTTTCGTCGGGGATGTAGTCCGGCGGAATTCGTATATCCAGCCCCAGGTTCACCGACGAGTGGATCTCCGGCACCACTTCCTCGCCCTTCAATTCGCGCACGGTTTCATCGAGCAGCCGCACATACGTGTCGTAGCCCACCGAGTTGATGTGGCCGTGCTGCTCGCCACCCAGCAGATTTCCCGCGCCCCGCAGTTCCAGGTCCAGCGCCGCGATCTTGAATCCAGCCCCTAAGTCACTGAATTCCTTGAGCGCCGCCAGACGCTTGCGGGCAATCTCCGTGAGTTCGGTGTCTGGCGGCACCAGTAAATAGGCGTATGCGCGCCGGTTCCACCGCCCCACTCGTCCGCGTAACTGATAGAGCTCGCTGAGCCCATAGCGCTCAGCATTCTCTATAATCATAGTATTTGCGCGTGGAATGTCTAATCCATTTTCTATTATGGTAGTACATACCAAGATATCGAACTCGTGCCGCATGAAGCTCAGCATGCTTTTCTCCAGCTCCGCTTCAGCCATCTGGCCGTGACCGACACCGATCCGCGCACTGGGAACCAGTTCCTGGATGCTGGCGGCTCGCGACCAGATGGAATCCACGCGATTGTGCAGGAAATAAACCTGGCCGCCGCGCCCCAGTTCGAGTTCCACCGCCGCCCGGATCATCTCCGGCTGAAACGGAGCCACCACGGTGTGAATGGCGAGCCGGTCTTTGGGCGGAGTTTCGATCACCGACATGTCCCGCAATCCTAACATCGAGATATGCAGTGTTCGAGGGATGGGGGTGGCGCTCATGGTGACTACATCTACCTGTTTTTTCAACTGTTTGAGCCGCTCCTTGTGCTTCACGCCAAAGCGCTGCTCTTCGTCCACGATTACCAGGCCCAGGTCGCGAAACTGCACGTCCTGCGACAGTAGCCGGTGCGTGCCAATCGCAATATCCACTTTGCCTTCAGCCAGATCCGCCAGTCCGGCCTTCAGCTCCTTTGGCGAGCGGAAGCGGCTGAACATCTCCACCCGCACGGGGAACGGCTGGAAGCGACGCTTGAACGTTTCCAGATGTTGAAATGCAAGAACTGTAGTAGGAGCCAGCATCACCACCTGTCTCCCGTCTCCAAGAGCTTTGAAAGCGGCTCGCATCACCACCTCGGTCTTGCCATAACCCACGTCGCCGCAGAGCAGGCGGTCCATCGGATGCGGGCTCTCCATATCGCGTTTGATATCGCGAATCGCGGTCAACTGGTCGCGTGTTTCCGTGAAATCGAACGCGTCCTCAAACTCGCGCTGCCAGTTGCTATCGGCGGAAAACGAGAAGCCGTCAGCCATCTTGCGGGTGGCGTACAGCTTTAACAGTTCATCCGCCATGTCGCGCATCTTGGCTTTGATGCGGGACTTGGTCTTTGTCCAGGTGGCCCCACCCATGCGGTCGAGTGCGGGTTTCGATTCGCCTGCGCCTCGGAAGCGCTCCACCAGGTCCATGCGCGCCAGCGGAAGGTAAAGCTTCGCTCCCGCAGCGTACTCGAGCAGCATGTAATCGCCCTTGGCGTCACCCTGTGCGATCTCGCGCAGACCCAGGAACTGAGCAACTCCATGGTCGGCATGCACCACGAAGTCGCCGGGTTTGAGATCGATTAGATCGGCGGAGAAAGCCTTCGCCACCTGCTTGCCAGCGGGCGCCTGGGCGGCCAGTGTGGAGGTCTCAAAGAGGTCCTCGGAACCGAATACGACTAGCTTGGAATCCTGAAACGCGGCACCGCGCCGAATCAGCCCCTTGACGAGGTGAATGCTCGCCACCGATCCCGACATGTAGACGCGCTCCGCCAGATAGGCGGGCGTGGATTCGGATTGCTCGACGCCGATTTGGTACGCCACTCCATACTCGTTGAGGACGTCCGCCAGCCTTTCGACTTCACCTATAGCAGGAGCAAAAAACGCCACCCGGTTTCCCGACTCCACCAGCGTCCGCGCCTCGGCGATGGCGACCTGGACGTTGCCGTGAAAGCGCTGCGATGGCCGCGTCGAAATATGGGCCCCGGCGCCCACGCCGATCTCCAGCTCTTCCATCGTGAGCTGCGGCAGCCCCTTCGCCGACTGCTGGAATTCTTCGAATTTGCAGTAAATCCTACCTGGAGCGTAAGCCGGCGATTCCGGCGCCTGCTCCAGGCGCGTCCAGAGCCGCTCAGCGGCACTGCGCACCTGCTCCCGTTCGTCCCAGACGACGATGGGTTTGTCGGCCAGCGCGAGCACCGCTCCGGTTTTCGCGCGCACCATCGCCGATAGTGGCTCCCAGCCGGCGAACGGTTCCCCCGGCGCGGGCAGTTCACGCTCGGGCGTATCGGCCTCCCGCATCAGGTCGCGCAACTCAGCCAGAAGATCGCGCGATCTCTGGAATTCCGTGAGCGGTAGCAGCGTGCACTCGTCGATCTTCAGCACCGAGCGCTGCGACTCCACGTCGAATCGGCGAATCGATTCCACCGTGTCGCCAAACAGGTCGATGCGAACCGGCTTGGCAGCTTCCGGAGAGAAGGCGTCCAGAATGCCCCCGCGAACCGAGTATTCACCCACCATTTCCACTGGCTCCCGGCGCTCGTACCCGACGCTTTCCAGGTGTGCGACCACATCTTCCAAGGGCAGCTCATCGCCCACCTTGAGGCGCAGCGCAAGCTGCCGGTAGTACTCCGCCGGTGCAATCCGCAGCAGCGCCGAAGCCACTGGCAGCACCGTGATCGGCGCGCGGCCGGTGGCCAGCCGCCACAGTCCCACCGCGCGTGCCTCCAGAATCTCGGCGTGTGGAGAGAGCTTCTGCAGCGGGAGGACATCCAGTGCCGGCAGCAATTGCGGCCCATCGCGATCCTCAGTCGTCAATAGTCGGAAGAAGGTGTCGACGGCTTCCGCCAGCGCCTCGGCTTCCTGGTTGCCATCTACAACAATGATCAGAGGACGTCCAGTGGTTTGCCAAAGCAGCACCGAGTACACGGCCTTGGCAGTGCTGGTCAGCCCCGACAGTCGGGCCGAACCACCGCCTGCAAGTCGTTTTAGGGCTTCCGCGAAGCTGGGGTGGCGTCCCAGTTCGAGGAACAGATCTCGAATCGCAGGGTGGGTCAAGAGTCGCGTCCGGCGGCGATCAGCTTCACTATGTTGGTGGTAGAATAATCCGGCTCCAGCGGCAGGGTGATCACTTTGCCTCCCGCCGCTTCCACTTCTTCGCGGCCAGCCACGAAGTGGGACCAGTCTGCGCCTTTCACCAGCACATCGGGCAGCACGGCGGCAATCAGCGCACGCGGCGTCTCATCGTCGAAAAGCGTAACGGCATCGACCGCTTCGAGAGCCATCGCCAGTTCCACACGCTCGTTCTCGGGAATGATCGGCCGCGTTGGCCCCTTCATGCGGCGCGTCCCGGCATCGGAATTGAGGGCCAGAATGAGCACATCGCCCATCGACCGCGCCGTCTCCAGCGTCCGGATGTGCCCCGGATGCAGCAGATCGTAGCAGCCGTTCGTGAAAACGACGGTCTTACCCTCGCGCCGCCACTGTTGGCGCTGCTCGGCAAGCTCGGCGTGAGTGTAGAACCGGCTCAAGGTCTCAAGGACAGTGTATCAACCGGGCCCGGCCACGCGCCTCGCATCATTGCGCGCTTTCTCACGCGCGACCTCGATCAACTGGATGGCGAGAATAGTTTCGTGTCAGGTACCAGTCCATGATTGCCGGCGCGAAGCATTCGAGTGCCGTGAACAGCAAACCGATACGAGGCACGTAGACCGTGCGCCGATTGCGCTCGACCCCGCGCACGAGGGCTGCCGCAACCTGGTCCGGACTGACTACTCTTCGGATATTCTCGACAGGCTCGGGCGCTTTGCCGGCCAGCACGTGATCGCGAAAACCCGTGGAGACTATTCCGGGGCAGACCTTGACCACGCGAATGCCGTAGGGCCTGAGTTCGCGGCGCAGGGAATCGTCGATGCAGTGGACCGCCCACTTCGTGGCACAGTACATGACTGCCCATGGCAGCGATACCTTGCCCCCCACCGACCCCAGGTTCACGATCACGCCGGAGCCCTGCCTGCGCATGTAAGGGACGACTAACTGGGTGAGCGCGAGCGGGGAAAACACGTTGATATCGAAGATGCGTTTCGAGACTTCCGTGTCGAGCGCGGAAGGATAGCCGTACTGCCCCACACCAACGTCGTTGATCAGGACGTCGATGCGGCCGAACTGGCCGACGGTCCGATCGACGACGGCGCGGCGCGTTTCCGCATCGGTGATGTCGCCGGTGGTAACGATCCGCGTGCACGTTCCCTCTTCCTTGGAGTTTGCGTGGAAACTCGCACTGGGCAGCGCGGTCAGAGACAACTTCGCCCCGCGTTGCCCGATCAGTTTCTCGCAGCTTGCCCCGATCCCTTCCGAGGCGCCGGTGATCAAAACGACCTTGTCTTTCCACTGGAAGCCGGAGTTTGAGGTGGCGGACATGGATTGTCTTCCGACGATTGTACCCGGAATTCCTTTCAGCCGCATGCTCCCGTTCATTCGATCTCCCGTTCATTCGACACGTATACGCCTGTGGCATCATGAATCGATGGATTCCTCGTCTGTTCAGGCATATGAGACTGCGGCGCGCGTGGCTGTTTACGATGCCGATATGGACCTGATGCATCCCAACCGGCACAAGATGGTTGAGGTCATCGTCGGCGTGCTGGCAGCCTCAACACCCGATCCGCGCCTGGTGGTTGACTTGGGTACGGGCACCGGGTTCCTTCTGGAGAGGCTGCTGCGCCGCTTCCCCAATTGCCGCGCCGTGGCTATCGACGGCTCTCAGCAGATGGTGGCTGAGGCCAAATCCCGCCTGGGAACTCTGGCGCAGCGCGTGGAGTTCGTGGTTGGGGACCTGCGCCAGGCGGAAACTCTCAGGTTTGAGATTGATTCCGCCGATGCCGTAGTTTCGGCTTACGCTCTCCACCATCTCA
>CAZFOP010000066.1:0-11707 GCA_964520085.1 uncultured Solibacteraceae bacterium
ATTTCCAAATGCAGAACGCGCTGTTGACGAAGTTTATTCAAAAGAACGTCCGGACCGATGTACCTACGTTCCGGCCGGGCGATACGATTCGAGTCCACGTCAAGATCAAGGAAGGCGACAAGGAGCGGTTGCAGGCTTTCGAAGGCGTGGTGATCGCGCGCAACAACACCGGCCTGGGCGAGACCATCACGGTTCGCAAGGTCAGCTTCGGACAGGGCGTGGAGCGCATCTTTCCCCTACATGCCCGCGTGATCGACCATATCGACGTGGTCCGCACCGGCCGCGTTCGCCGCGCCAAGCTTTACTATCTGCGCGACCTCAAGGGCAAAGCGGCCCGCCTGCGCGAGCGCGAATAGCGTTCCAGATTCCATGCGGCCCGAAGCGGCGTGTGGCAAAATCCATTGCGAAGCCACCATCGAGCGCGAAGTGCGCGCACGCGGGTTTACCGCCGTGGCGGGCGTAGACGAAGTGGGCCGCGGCGCGCTGTTCGGGCCGGTAGCGGCTGCCGCCGTCATCCTCTCGCCGGACCGCCCGATACGCGGCCTGAACGATAGCAAGCTGCTGGAACCGGCGCGCCGCGAAACGCTGGCCGCGCGCATACGGGAACGCGCGGTGTCGTGGGCAGTGGCCGCCGTCGATTCCGCCACTATCGATTCGATCAATATCTACCAGGCGTCGCGCCTGGCCATGCGGATGGCAGCCGGCAGCCTCAGCCCCGCCGCGGATTTTCTCCTCGTGGACGCGATGACGCTCGATATGGACGTGCCGCAACGCGCGCTCATCAAGGGCGACGCGCGGTGCCACGCCATCGCCGCCGCTTCGATCGTCGCCAAAGTCTGGCGCGACGAATTGATGCGCGTGTGGGACGCCGTCTTTCCGGCTTACGGTCTGGCTTCGCACAAAGGCTACGCCACACCCGCGCACTTGCGCGCCCTGCGCGAATTCGGTCCCACGCCACTGCACCGCCTGAGCTTCGATCCGGTGCGCGAGCACTCCCGCGCGTTGTGCGCTGGCCAGCCACAGATGAAACTCTTCGAAACGGCGGCCGCCGTATGATGCCGTCCTCGCCGGACCCACGGATTCCACGCAACGATTTGCCGCCGGTCACCCCGCCACCGGCGGCCGCGCCGCACCCCGTCCACCACTGGTACAACATGCTGGCAGCCGCGGCGCTGATCGCGGTGTGTACCGCGATGGGCCTCTTTCTGCTGATCTTTCCCTGGAGCGCGATCTGGGAAACGAACTCCTATGTGCTGCAAATGCCCGCCCTGCAGGATTACTGGTCGAGCCCATACCTGCGCGGCGCGGTCAGCGGGCTGGGAGTCGTAAATCTCTTCTTCGCTCTGGTCGATCTGGTCCGTTTCCGCCGTTTCTTCGAGCCGTAAATGCGCCGATTGCTACTGCTGGTGGTTGCCATCGTCGTCTACGGATCGCTCTATCCCTGGCATTTCGTGTTCACCGGGCGACCCGAACCAATATCGCTTCTGCTTCATTCCTGGCCCACCGTGTGGGACCGGTTCCTGTTGCGCGACGTCGTGATCAACGTGCTGCTGTATGTGCCGGTGGGTGCGGCTGCCTATCTGGCCTGGCGGCCTCGCTGGCCGCGAGCTGCCGTGGTGGCCGCTATTGCCCTCGGCTTCACGCTTTCCCTAACCATGGAGCTGCTGCAGAACTACGTGCCGAGCCGCGTCACCAGCCTGTCCGACCTGGCAACCAACACGCTCGGCACGGCGGTGGGTGCTTGCCTGGCGCTAGCCTTCGCGTCTGAAATCGACCCTCTGCTGCGCAGCCACGCGCAGCGCGCTTCACCGGGCGCCGCTCTGCTGATGATCTGCTGGGGCGGCTATCAGCTTTACCCGTTTTTCCCCATCTTCAGTTCAACGCGCTTGCGCATGGCAGTCCATGAGCTGATCGTCACGCAGAGTTTCTCGCCCGTGTCGGCATGGGCCGCCGCCGCGGAGTGGTTCGCCGCCGCGCTCGCCCTGGAAGCTATCTTCGGACGCCTGCGCGGGTTCTGGCTGGGAGCCGCCATGCTGGCACTCGGGCTCCGCATCTTCATTCCTTCGCGGTCGCTCGCGCTCGATGAGGTAGCCGGCGCGGTTCTCGCATTGCTCGCCTGGGAGATTGTTCCGGCGAAGCGCCGTCTGACGATTGGAGTTTGGATGGCGCTGTCGGCGATCCTGCTGGCCGAATTGGCGCCTTTCCATTTCACCGCGCACGCGGCTCCATTCTATTGGACTCCGCTCGGCGCCACGTTCGAAAACGAGCGCTGGGGCGCGGTGGTGATTCTGATGCGCAAGACGTTTTTTTACGGTGCCGCCATCTGGCTGCTGGTCCGGTCCGGAGTTCGCTTCCCGGTGGCCGGCGGCGCACTAGCCGTGGCGCTATTCATGCTCGAAATGGTGCAGCGCTACTTGCCTGGCCGCACGCCGGAGATTACCGATTCGCTGATCGCGTTGGTAATGACTGCCGCGCTCTGGGCGATCGGCGACCGGCGCGGGCGAGCGGTGTAAGGGCCGGGCAATGTTATTTCCACTCGCGGCCCCCGGTTTGGTTTAGTATGGATCTTCGACGCTCGGCAACATAGCACGCCGCAGGCTGGGTTGCTCCCACACGCAATGCCCTATACTCTCTACGCCGTCAACTCCGGAATGAAGGCTCCTGCCGCGCGCCGTCTGCGCTGGGTCGCCATCGTGCTGCTGTCGCTGCGCGTTCTGGCCGCGCAGGGCCAGGGAACAATTTACGGAATCGTGTGGGGCACGGGGGACAATCACGCTCCGTTCACCCAAATCACTTTGGTCGGCCAGCGCACCGGCTGCCGCCGCACACTCGCAGCCGACGCGAACGGAAACTACCGCGCCACCGGTTTGCCGCCGGATACTTATACCATCGCGGTTACGTCGCCGGTCAATGGCACCACTGTCGCCACGGTGGTGGTCGAAAACGGCAAAGAGGTCGAGCTCGGAATAATCCTCGATAACCGAACCCCTACCGGCGATGGCGCCGCCCGCGCGTACCTGGACTCGGTTCGCAAGCTGGCGGAAATAGAGCCGGGCCAGCAGGGCAGCGCCATCGAAGGCGAAGGGCCGTACGGTTTTCGCACCAGCATGAGCTTCAACGCAAACGGACAGCGGGGACAGAACAACAACTTTGTACTGGATGGCATGGATAACAACGATAACTGGACCGGCGGTGCCATCCTCAATCCGCCGGCCGAGAAGACCGTGGTGAACCTGGTGGACGGTTACATTCCCGCTGAGCTGGGCCACGCCACCGGCGCCAGTGTGGGCGTGTACGTGAGCACCCTGCCATCCCATGAACTGCACGGAAGCGCGCACGAGAAATTCGGTAATTCCGCTCTCGATGCGCGCAATTACTTCGATGGCGCCAACAAACCCGCGACGGCGGCAAACCAGTTTGGCGGGAATCTGGGCGGTTCTGTGCGCAAGAGCGGCTTTTTCTTCGCGGACCTCGAAGGCCTGCGGTCGCGGCAGGGGCTGGCAGTGATTTCCACCGTGCCCGCCGCTGCGCAGAAGAACGGTGGTTTCGGATTCGCGCCGATCTACAACCCGTTCACGATTGCCGCTACGCCCTCGGGTATCTTCGAGCGGCAGGCATTTCCCAATAACCAGATCCCGCAGAGCCTGTTTTCACCGGCGGGCGAGCAGTTACTCGCTCTCTATCCCGATCCCAACTTGCCCGGCGTCGCGGATAACTACCGTTACACGCCATCGGCGCCTCACAATGCCGGGTGGTTTCACGGCCGGCTGGACGAGACTCTTTCCGACCGGCACGCCCTGTCCGTCGCCGCCGGATACGAACGCGAGCATGCGCAATCGCCCGGTGCATTTCCCGCGCCCGCTGGATTATCGCTGGCGGAGGGCAGTTTGGGCAGTGACATCACCCAAAACGCGAACGACGATGACATGAGTTCCAGCGCGTGGGAGGGTGTCATCACCGAAACCGGGCTGCTGCGGCCTTCGCTCGTCAATGAATTCCGTGCCGGCGTGACATCTCTCCGGCTTCAGGCTCGACCGCTCGACGATGAAAACAACTGGTCGACGCCTCTCGACATTCCGGGCTTGACCGCCGACGGCCTACCCACCGTTAATCCGACCGGATTCGCGTCCCTGGGCGCTGCCGGCGCGGCTCCGTTCCAGCTTCGCATGACGAACTACCAATTGGAAGACAGGGTGCGTTGGAACACCCCGCACCACGCCTGGCAGTTCGGCGTGCAGGCGATCCTCCGTGTTGCCGATGGCGACGCGGGCACGGTCTCCAATCGCGGCACATTCTCATTCACTCCCGACTACACTAGCCAGGAAGGTTCAACCGCGCCGACGGGCGATTCGATCGCCTCGCTGCTGCTGGGATTTCCTTCCGAAGTCCAGCGCGACGTGCAGTTCTCTCCCTATAACCTGCGCGCGCGGGAGATCGCCGGATTTGTCGGCGACCAGGTACGCCTGGGCCGGCTCACCATTGATGTGGGTCTGCGCTATTCCATCTATCCGCCGCTCACCGAGGCTTCCGGCCGCATGGTTGACTTCAATTTCTCGCGCACCGCTCCCGCGCTCGATCAATTCGCCGGTCAGGGCGGAGTGAACGGATATGCCGGTCTGGGATTCAACAAACGTGCGCTGGCGCCGCGGGTGGGCTTCGTGCTGGCTCTTTCGGCGAGTGGCTCTACCGCGTTGCGCGGTGGATTCAGCGCGGACTACGATTCCGGAAGCTATCTCGCCGAAGGTCTCCTGGCGCGGAATCCGCCGTATGCGTCGTCGGCCGATAGGATTAATGGCACGTTTCAACTGGGAGCCAATCTGACCGCCGGGTTGCCCGCACCGGTTCCCGTCTCGCTGCTCACTGTTGCATCGCTCGACGCGGCGCAGGGTAACATCAACGCCATTCAACCCGAGAATTACACTCCGTACGCGGACCAGTGGGACCTGTTTCTCGAACGCCGGCTTGGGTCGCGGATGGTCCTCGATATCGGCGGCGTGGGCTCGATGGGCATTCATCTCGAAGACGCCTTCAACGCCAATCAGCCCTTCCCTGCCCCGACGCCTTATGCCACGCTGCGCTACCCGTACGACCCTTATGAATCGCGCATCACTTACTTGAATCTCGGCGGTGGATCGACCTACTATGGCGGGCAGGCGCGGCTAAGTGGACAGATCCGCCCCGATTTTGTTTTACTGCTGAGTTACTCGCAATCCAAATCGGTGGACGATTCCGTCGCGCCATTTAGCGACCCACTCAGCCGGCCTGCGGCACCGCAGGACACTTACAACGCGCGAGGCAATCGCTCACCGTCTCCTTTTGACATCGCGCGGCGCGCCGTGTTTTCCGCGCAATACGAGTTACCTGGCCGCACAGGCCGCGGCTGGCTGGCAACCGTCACCCGCGACTGGCGGGCCAGCGCCGTGGTCACGATGCAGACCGGATTTCCGTTCACGCCCGAGCTGGCGGTCAATAGTCTGAACAACGGTGGCTTTCAACTCCCGAACCGGGCCGGTAGCGGCGCTCTGTCCGCGAGTCAACGCTCCTATCTCAATTGGTTTAACTCGAGCTTGGGCGAAGCGGACAGCGCGTTTCAGGTCCCCGCGCTCTATCAGTACGGTAACTCCGGTTTCGATATATTGCGCGGCCCCGGATTGGCTACTACCGATGCCGCCGTAAGCCGCAACTTTCGGCTCAGCGACCGCCTGCGCCTGGAGACACGTGTTGCGGCCACGAACCTGCTGAATGACGTGAACTTCGCGCTGCCCAACCGCTTCCTCGGGGTGGAGTCTTCCGGCGTCATCAGTCACACCGTGACCCCCGCGCGCCAAGTGCAATTGGCCTTGCGGGTGGCGTGGTGAGCCGAACGACCGCGTGCGCGCGCAGTTTCCAAGGGCGTGGGCTAGCGGAGGCATGCCGCACTACGGATTAGAATAGAAGATCCACATGAGAAAGGTCATTACTCCCGCTGGCCCAGTCTCCGGCACGATCGCGCTGCCCGGCGACAAATCCATTTCGCACCGTTACGCCCTGATCGCCTCGATCGCGGAAGGCGCAACGCGGATCCGGAACTACTCGACTGGCGCCGATTGCCATTCGACGCTCGGCTGCGTCCGTGCGCTGGGTATCGAGGTGGAAGGCGCTGGGACGGAGTTCGTCATCCATGGCCGCGGGCTGGATGGTTTGCGGCAGGCGGCCGGCGACCTCGATGCGGGTAATTCCGGCTCGACCATCCGCATGATATCCGGCATCCTTGCCGCACAACCGTTTTCGAGCCGCATGTTTGGCGATGAGTCGCTGTCGCGCCGGCCCATGCAGCGCATCATGCAGCCGCTCGCCCAAATGGGAGCTAGCATCCGCGCGCGCGAGGATAAGTATCCGCCACTCGAAATTTCCCGCGCAACATTGCGGCCTATCGACTACGCGCTCCCGGTGCCCAGCGCGCAGGTGAAAACGTGCGTGCTCTTGGCCGGGCTGTACGCCGAGGGGCGAACCACGGTCACCGAGCCGGTCCGCTCCCGCGATCATACCGAAATTGCGCTGCGCGAATTCGGCGCCGACCTCACGGTGGAGCGGCGCGCGATCACGCTCGCCGGCCGCCCCAGACTAACCGCGCGCGACTTAGTCATTCCGTCGGACCTTTCATCGGCGGCATTCTTTATTGTGGCCGCGCTGCTGGTGCCGGGCTCGGAGTTGACGATTTGCGGCGTGGGTCTCAACCCGACTCGTTCGGCGCTGCTTGATTTTCTCACTGGGATGGGCGCCAACATTCGCATCCCGAAGCTGGAAAGCCAGAACGGCGAACTGGTGGGCGACATCGTGGTGCGCCATTCGGAGCTGCGCGGCGGGACGATTGAAGGCGCGCTCACCGCGGCGCTGATCGATGAGATTCCGGTGCTGGCCGTGCTCGGCGCGGCCACCGAGCAGGGGCTAGTAGTGAAGGACGCGGCGGAGCTGCGAATCAAGGAAACCGACCGCATACGTACGGTGGTCGAGAATCTGCGCCGCGCCGGCATCGAGGCCGAAGAGCTTCCCGACGGGATGGCGATCCCTGGCCGCCAGAAGTTCCTCGCCGCTGAGTTCGCCTCCCACGGCGACCACCGCATCGCGATGGCGTTTGCGGTGGGAGCGCTCGCGGGCGACGGCGCATCGGTCGTCGAAGGCGCGGAAGCCGCATCGGTGTCCTTCCCCGAATTTTGGGACACGCTCGAGTCGAGTGTTGCATAGGGCAAGCTAAAGCATGCCCCACCACGGCTGCTATGAACCTATCTGGAAGGTTCCGGCAACTTGGAGGCTGGATGGCGCGGATGAATTGCCGACATACACGGTATAAGTGCCCGGCGCGATCAGCCAACTGCCCGATGTGGTGTCCCAATACGATAGCGGATGGGACGAATCGTTCTCATCCACTTCCACCGTTACGCTCTGTTGCTGGCCAGGCGTAAGGGGAATCTTCTGCCATCCCACCAGGCGCTTGGGCGGTTCGTTGGTGCTGGCCGGCAGCGCCAGGTAGACTTGCTCCACTTCCGCACCCGCCACCGCGCCGGCGTTAGTCAGGTTGAACGTCACCTGAAAGTTGGGATTACTCGCGGTCAGGTTGTTCACCAGCGCCACGTTGGAAAGCTGGAAAGTGGTGTAGGAGAGACCGAAGCCGAACGGAAATTCCGGCGTGTAGTTATTCGAGTCGTACCACTTATAACCAACCTTCAGCCCTTCAATCGCGTAGTCCGTGGTGAATGGCGTAGTCGCACTGTTCGATCCGGGAATCACCGGGCGCGGCAACTGGCTCACGCTGGCGGGAAACGTGATCGGCAACTTGCCCGACGGGTTCACGCCGCCGAACAGGATATTGGCGATCGCCTGCCCGCCGCGTATGCCGGGGAACCATGCCTCCAGCACCGCGCTCACGCTGCCCAACCACGGCATCACTTGCGCGCCGCCGTTTTCCATCACCACGATGGTGTGCGGATTGGCCGCGGCCACCGCTTCCACCACGGCGTCCTGATTGATGGGAATCGAGTGAATCACGTCGGTGAAATTCAGGCTTGGCATGTCCATCCCCTCACTGGTCCATTGGCTGACAAAGACGATCGCCACGTTGGCCTTCGCCGCCAGCGCGGCTGCGGATGTGGGACTTGTTCCAGGGTCGAAGTTCACCGTTGCGTTGGGCGCCGCGGCCTGGATCGCCTTTAGCGGCGGAGACGGATCCCAAATCACCCGTGACCACCCGGGAACAGAAGGATAGCCTTCGTAGAGCGCCGCGCCCTCGCTGGGATACACCTGCGCCGAGCCGCCGCCGGAGAGCACTCCGATATCGGCGTGGGAGCCGATTACGGCAATCGAACCGACCGACGCCGCGTTCAGCGGCAATTGTCCGTTCGCGTTCTTCAGAAGCACCGCGCCCTGCTCCTCGACGCTTTGCGCGATGGCCTCGTCGCCGGCGACCATGGCCGGGTCCAGCGAGCCGACACCAGCCGGCTGGTTAAAGATTCCCACCTGGTACATGGCGGTCAGAATTCGCGTCGCCATGTCATCCACGCGCGATTGCGGGATTTCGCCGGCCGCGACGGCCGCCGCGAGTTGGCCGGCGCTGAAATTTACGCTGTTTGGCTGTTCCTGATCGAGTCCAGCCAGCGCCGCCACCACCGTCCCGTCGGGCACCGCGGATGGAATCGCCCACCAATCCGACATGACAAATCCGGTGAATCCCCAATCGGACTTCAGCACCTGAGTGAGTATGTATGGATTCTCGCAGGCCCAAGTGCCGTTCAGCAGGTTGTAAGAACACATCACCGACTGCACGCCGGAGTCCTTGACGCCGATCTCAAACGCAAGCAGGTCGCTTTCGCGGCCGCCGCGGTCGTCGATGAGGACGTTACTCTCGGTGCGGCCGGTCTCCTGGTCATTGAACGCGAAGTGCTTGACACATCCGATCACGTGCTGCGCCTGAATCGCCTTAACGTGCTCGGCGGCAATCTTGCCGGCAAGGATCGGATCCTCGCCCTTGGTCTCGAAGGTGCGCCCGTCGCGCGGCTCGCGGCCGATCATATTGGTATTGCCACCCAGGTTCACGTTTAAGCCGTAAGCGCTCGCCTCGGCGCCGATCACCGAGCCGAACTGAAACGCCAGGTTCAGGTCCCAGGCGGCTGCGCTGGCGATCGAAGAAGGCAGCGCCGTCGCCAGTCTCGAGGAGTCCGCGACGCCCAGGCTGCCATCGGCGAAGTAAAGGGCCGGAATGCCCAGCCGAGGAATGCCTGGGATGTAACCGCCCGCACCATTCGGCAGCGCGTAGTCGTTGGATGGAGTGCCGCCGGTGCCGGAAAGCAGTTGCATTTCTTCCGCCGGCGTCATCTGCGCCATCATCTGCGTGGCGAGTTGCGCGGAGGTCGCCGGCGCCGGCAACCAGAATCTACCCGTGGCGAGGGTGAGGACTCTGCCTGTGGGATTAGTGACGGTTAGCGCTGCTTGTATTGGCGCGCCCGCTGGAATGCCGGCGGGATAGACGAAGTCCAATTGGTCGGTAATGAAGCCTGGTGCGGCGCCGCAGTAAGTCACTGTGGCGGCGATACCGCCAATCGTCAACTGGCAGGCTGCCGTGCCGCCGACTACCGAGAGATCGTTCAAGTTCGTCGCGCCATCGCCCACGCCATCCTGCTCAGCTAGGTTCTTCGGCCCCAATCCGTTGGCCCAAAGTTGATACTTGCTGCCGGCCTGGACCGCGCACTGCGTGATGGGGCAGCCTTCCGCGGCCGTTCCGGTCACCCACGCCACGCCGGTCGTAGTGTCGTTGAGGAACATGGACGGCGCGGCGGTGGATGCGATGGTGATCTGCTCGACGTTGCTTTGCACTCCGGCGCGCGTGACCTGCACACTCACCGCGGTCGAGGGTGCGGTTTCCCAAGGCACCTGGAAATTGATTTGCGTGGGGCTGACATAGATGAGCGGCGCATTGACGCCGTTGACGCTGACGCTGACCCCGGCCACCGAAGTGAGGAAGTGATTATTGGCATCGAGCACCTGCGCGCCCTGGTACGTGTTATCGGCGAGATTGTCGCCGAATAGCGACGCCAGGCTGCCGGGCGAGAGGTTTCCCAAGAAAGACGCCGCATTCACCACGCCAGCGGGCGTGATGACGGGTGTGGTGGTAGTGACGGTGGTTGCCTGATAGACGCGAACATAATCCACTAGCATGTCCTGGTTCGGAAACGGCGCGGTTGGATCGGGCGTACCAAGAAATGTCGTGGGGCCGCCAACAGCCAGGTTCAGCAACAGAAAAAATGGCGCGTTGAATTCCCACGGCCCGGCTGTAACCGACGATTGCGTTACCGTGTAATACTTTGCGCCATCGACATAGAACGCCACCGAATTCTCGGACCACTGGATGGCGTAAACGTGGTAATCGTCGGAAACCGTTTCACCCATCGGCAGCGTGAAATGGCCTCCGTAGCTGTAGTCCGGGTCGCTGCTGGTGCTGCCGCCGGCAGGCAGCCCATGCACGGTGCCGTTGTTGGTGGACACATCGTTATTGAACGTCCCGAAATTCTCCATGATGTCGACTTCGCCGCAGGTGGGCCATCCGACGGAACCGATGTTCTCGCCCAACATCCAGAATGCGGGCCACACGCCATGACCGAAGGGCAGCTTAATTCTGGCTTCGACCAAGCCATATTGCCAGCTCAAATCGGCCGTGTGCGTGGAAGCGCCGGGGCTGCCGGTCTGAAGGCGCGCCGATGTGAAGTTGCCGTTCGAATCGCGGATGGCGCGGATGACCAGATTGCCATTGCCATCCTGAAAGATATTGTTGGGTGAATTGGTGTAGGTTTCGGCCTCGCCGTTGCCCCAGCCACCGCCACCCAGATCGTAGTTCCACTTGGTGGGATCCGGCGGCGAGCCCGCCGTTCCGTTGAACTCATCGCTCCACACGAGCTTCCAGCCGGTGGTGGTCTGGGACGCAGCCGCGAACGCGGTCAGCAGTGTTAAGGATGTAACCAGAAGTAGGCGCATGATCCGTGTCAATCATGGAACAATCGGCGCGCCGATGCAAGATGCCCCCGCGCCGTGCTGGACGGGACGAGGCTGGGCTACAATGGCCAACACAGGTCTGGATACGGAGATTCATCATGAGTGGAACGATATCCCTGGCAACTCTCAACGAGCTATTCGATTACAACTACTGGGCGCGAGACCGCCAGTTGCAAACCTGTGCGGGTCTCACCGAGGAGCAGTTCCTGCGTCCGCTGGGGAACAGCTTTCCGTCCGTGCGCGACACGTTTACCCACCTGCTCGCCGTCGAGTGGCTGTGGCTGGAACGTTGGCGGGGAAAAGCGCCGCGAACCTTGCTCAAGCCCGAAGAGTTCCCCACGCTGGCTGCTTTATCCGAGCGTTGGCAAACAGTGGAGCGAGAGATGAGGGAGTACGTGGCCGGTTTGACGGAAGAAGCGCTCACGCGGCCAATGACCATCGTCACCACGAGAGGGCAGACCTGGACCTTCGAGTTGTGCCGCATGATTCAGCACCTGCTCCACCACCAAAGCTATCATCGCGGCCAGGTGACGGCGCTTCTCCGGCAGCTTGGAGTGCAGCCGCCGAAGGTCGATTTTCTAGACGGGTGCGACGTGGATTTCCGCGGCTGAGGCGATCGCCAACAACGGCAATGTAGGGGCCGGGCATGCCCCAGGCTTGTCCAAGTTAGGTTTCGGAAAGACCGGCG
>CAZFOP010000067.1:0-11654 GCA_964520085.1 uncultured Solibacteraceae bacterium
GGAAACCGCCCGGCATCTGCGGCTCCGGGCTGAGCTGCCTGCGGGGCGAGCTGTTCCGCCGCGGGATCGTGGACCAATCCGGCAGATTCCACGGCAGCCGGTCGTTCGTTGTGGCACCCGGCGATTCGACTGCCACCGGAGAAGACCTCGTCGTCGCCGAGTCCGATCTGGAGAACCTGATCCGGACCAAGGCGGCCATCTATGCAGCCTGCTCGCTGATTTTGGAGAATGTCGGCCTCGACTGGGATGCCATCTCGCGAGTCTACATCGCCGGGGGATTCGGCCGGTACATCCAGGTAGCCGATGCCATCCGCATCGGCATGCTCCCCGACCTGCCGCATGGGCGCTTCAGCTACATCGGCAATTCCGCCTTGACCGGAGCGTATATCGCGCTGCTTTCGCGGGAACACCGCCGCAGGCTCGCGGAGATTTCAACGCGCATGACGTATGTGGATTTGAGTTCCGACCCACGCTATATGGACTACTACATCAAGGCCATGTTCCTGCCGCACACCGATCTGGAGCGGTTTCCGAGCGTGGCGCCAATTCTGAAGAACCAAAGGAGAAACGAGTCATGAGCAGTCTTGTGGAGCGCCTGGCCGGCGGCCGCGTTCTTATATCGGATGGAGCGATAGGAACGTTCCTATACGCCAAGGGATTGGGTACGGGTGAGTGCCCCGAGTCCTGGTGCATCTCCCATCCCGGCGAAGTCAGGAGCATCGCGGAGGCGTACATCTCTGCCGGCGCCGATATCGTGGAAACCAACTCGTTCGGCGGGTCCGCCTACAAACTCGGACTTTACGGAATGGCCGGCAAGGTCGCGGAGTTCAACCGCGCCGCCGCGGCCCTGGCAAAGCAGGCCATGGGCGGCAAAGGATATGTAGCCGCCTCGGTTGGGCCCACCGGACAGATCCTCGAAGAACATGGCGGCGACGCCACGGCCGACGGCCTGTACCAGGCATTCAAAGACCAGGTGATTGCGCTGGCCGAAGGCGGCGCGGATGCGATCTGCATCGAGACCATGGCGGCCCTCGAAGAAGCGCTTCAGGCGGTCAAAGCCGCCAAAGAGAACACTACGCTGCCGGTCATCTGCACGTTCACCTTCGAAGCCGGCTCGAAAGGTTTCCGAACCATGATGGGCCTCCGCCCGGACCGTGCGGCCAAGGAAGCCGCCGCCGCCGGGGCTGACATCGTGGGCGCGAACTGCGGCAACGGCATCGCCAACATGATTGAGATCGCGAAGCAGATGCGGGCGGCCACACCCAACGTGCCCATCCTGATCCACGCCAACGCCGGCGCGCTCGTGATGCAAGACGGCAAGACGGTCTTCCCGGAAACGCCAGGGTACATGGCTTCCCGCACGGCGGAGTTGATCGAGGCCGGTGCGAACATCGTCGGCGGCTGCTGCGGCACCACGCCGGATCACATCGGGGCCATGGTGAAAGTGGTACGCGCGCTCGGGCGATAGCCCGGTCACTCCGGCTTCAGATATGACGCTTCTCAACCCTAAAACAGCAGTTTGAGGGCGAGCTGGATGCTACGCGGACCGCCGCTGTTGAAGAGTGGCAGCAGCAATCCGCCGCTCGACGCGTTGGCCATCTCCTGGGAAAAGCCAAAGGAACTTCCCGCCGTCAGCAGGTTATTCCCCGAGGAGGCGGGCGTCGCGAAATTGGGGTGATTGCATACATTGAAAAACTCCGCCCGGAGCTGCACGGAAAACCGCTCGCTGGCCTTCACGGTCTTGTGCAGACCCAGGTCGAGCTGGTTGAGCCCGGAGGTTCGCAGGATATTGCGTCCGGCATCGCCGTATGTGCCTGCCGCCGGAATAGAGAATGCCGCCGGATTGGCGACGCGGAACGGCGGGGCGGAAGAAGAAATGTAGAGCGGCTGGCCGGTCACCAGGTTGGGGCGTTGATTGTTGGCGGCATACTGATCGCCGTTGCCGGCAATGTCCTCGCCAATCAGAGGTGTGTATGGCACGCCGGTTTGCGCGGTGAACATGCCCTCCAGCGACCAGCCTCCCAGTAACCTCGCGGCGAGGTTTTGGAAGTGCGACAATTTGCCCGGCAGCGAGTAGGTGAACGCGGTCACCAGGTTGTGGCGGATATCGAAATCGCTCGAAGCGTATTCGGCGTGGAAATCGTACGGATTGGAGCCGGTAAACGAGGAGTTGATGGAAGTGCCGGTCGGATTCGAAGCGTCATCGAGCGAGTGTGCCCAGCTATACGAGGCAATCACTTCCAAACCGCGGCTTAGCCGCCGTGTGACGTTCGCCTGGAGGGCACTGTAATTGGAGACGGCGGTGGTTTCAATCAGCTCGAGGGCGCCTGCGGAGAAGTTTGGATTGGGCGCGGCGCCGGTTGCCGGGTCGAGTAGGTTCAATGGCTGCATGTGGATCAGGTTCCTGCCGAGTGCACCGGCATAGCTGACCTGGACGACCGTCTTGCTATCGATCTGCCTTTGCAGGTTCAAGCTGTACTCATAAGTGAAGGGTGTTCGAAAGTTCGAGGGATCGTAAACCGTGGCACTACCAAACGGCGGCAAGCCGGTGATCGCGGTGACGAGCAGCGATGGGTCGACGGGCACGGTAACAGGCCCTCCCAGCGCGCTTCCGAGGAGAACATTGGTGATCTTGAAGGGCGGCCCAAACGCCAGTTGGGTAGCATTGATCGTGGGCAAGTCGTAATAGACGCCGGCCCCGCCGCGCAGCACGGTTTTTGCGTCCCTAGTGAGCTGGTAGGCGAAGCCGGCGCGGGGGGCGAAGTTACCATAATTGCCATTGTGCACCGGTGCGCCCGGAGTGCCCAGGGTTGCGGTGGCGATGTTATCCAACCCCACGATGGGGCTGAATCGGCCGTGGGCCTCGGTCGGCACGGTGTCAAGTTCATAGCGCAGGCCTAGATTGAGTTTCAGCCGTGGCGTAATGCGGACGTCGTCCTGGCCGTAAACGGCAAGATTGGTGAATCGCACGCCGAATCCGGTTTCCGCAATTTGATTGAAGAAAGACGCAGGATTGTTGTTGACCAGGTCTGTGACTGTATCGAAGAAGTACACTCCGCTCGAAAGCGGTTGAAGATTGACGTTGCCCTGTGTGCGCCGCACCCAGAAGCCGGACTTGAAAGTGTTCCGCCCGTGGACATAAGTTACGTCGTCGTTGAAACTGAAAAGATTGTTGTTCTGCCCCTCTGGGGGGTCGGGCGACTCGGCGAAAGGCAGGCTGAAGACATAGATCCCCGGCAAAATAGCGTCGCCCGCCGCATTCAACAAAATTGGCTCGGCACCGCCGAAGCTGTCGGCGGCCCCGACGGAAGTATTAGCGCTGCGCACGAACCCGAATCGCGCCTCGTTAAAGAGATCCGTCGAAATGCGGTGTACTTCCGAGAGGCTGACACTTTGCAGCCTGGAGCGGTTCCGGGAAAGTGTGTTGAGATAGAACGACCGGAGCAAACCGAGCGAGTCGCTGAACGAATAGCGCGCGAAGAAATCGTCATTGTTGGAGAAACGGTGGTCGAGACGCGTGCTGAAATCGGTCTCGCCAACCAGGTTGGTGGCGGTTGCGAAGTAGCCCGCGGTGCCGTCGCCATTGTCCGGTCCGGTCGGCAGCGGATACTCGTCGATCAGAGGCTGGATCGCCGGGCCGGCCTCGGCGCGGGCGGCCAGCGAGGGCACGCGCGCATTGGCATTCACCCCGACGCGCTGGCGCAGGCCTTCAAATGAGGCGAAGAAGAAGGTGCGGTCCTTGCGGATTGGCCCACCGAGCGTGCCGCCGAAGAAGTTGTTCCGCGAAGGCGTCCTGGATACGCCGTTGACATTGTTGAAGAAATTGTTGGCGTCCAGGTCGCTATTGCGAAGGAACTCGAAGCCGCTGCCGTGAAATTCGTTGGTGCCGCTCTTCGTGCTTACATTGACGATGGCGCCGGAGAAACCGCCAAACTCCGCGGATTGCATCTGTGTCTGCACCTTGAACTCGGCGACCGCGTCCACTGAGACTAGCGACACGCTGCTGCCGGATTGACCCACGGCCGGATCGTTGCCGGGCGCGAGGCTGATGCGCCCATTGGCACTGCCGCCTGCGTTCACGTTGATTCCGTCGATCAGAATACCGTTGGAAAGGTCCCGCTGGCCGTTTACGTTGAACGGACCGGCGGGCGACGCGGGATTATCCGTCGCGCCCGATACGCCCGGAGCCAACCTCGCGAGCCGCAGAAAATCGCGTCCGTTGAGCGGCAAATCGCCGATCATCTGTCCGCCGACCACCAGGCCCTGCTCGGATGTTTCGGTCTCGACCAAAGGCGCCGCCGCCTCCACCTGCAAATTCTCTTTGACCACCGGCAGGGCCAGCCGCAGATCGACGTGGCGCGTCGCATTCACTCGCAACTCGACTCCGGCCATGCGCGCCGGAGAAAAGCCGTCGGCTGCAGCTTCCACCATATATGTGCCCGGCGGAAGAAGCCCGAGCGAATAGTCGCCCTGGGAAGTGGTCTTCACTTGCCATTTCAATTCGGTGCCGGCATTGGTGGCACGAACCGTCGCACCACCGACCGGAGATCCCGACGGATCGGAGACGGCTCCCACGATGCTGGCGAGCTGGGCCACCAACCGTGCGGGCGAAAAGGCGAGCACCAGCACGGCCAGAACGACGATTCGCAATATGTACCGCGGTCGATTACGTCTCACACACTAACTTATAGCCTGCCTTCGCGGTTTGCGTGTGTAACAATATCGAGGCCACCGGTTCTAAGTTGTAAGTGGAACATAGGTAAACTATGGCGTAAACTGTGTCGTTGTCACCGGGGAGCGATCCTAACTCCCAGTATGATTGGGTGATGACGCGTCGCGCCAAGATACTCTGGATGCCTGGGCTGTTTCTGGTAGTTATGGCTACTGGCACGGCAGCGCAGGACCCGTCCGCATCGGGCGCGGGCGGATACGCTGGCAGCAACGCCTGCAAGACCTGCCACGCCGATATCTGGCTGAGCTTTTATAAAAACCCGCATTTCAAGAGCGTGGCATCCGGCGATTTGCCGCCCAGCCGCACTGGTTGTGAAAGCTGCCACGGACCGGCCGCGGCGCACGTGGCAGCAGACGGCGGCAAAGCCACCATTCCCAACGCATTTTCCCTGATGTCGCAAGCCAAGGCGCTCGAAGCCTGTCTCACCTGCCACGCGCGCGATTTTGAAAAGGCCAATATACGCCGTTCCGAGCACACCATGGCCGATGTCGCTTGCACCTCCTGTCATTCCATTCATCATTCGCCAACGCCGAAGTTCCTGCTCGCCAAGACGCAGACGGAATTGTGTTACGGATGCCACGCTGGCATTCGCGCGCAGTTTGAAATGCCGAGCAAGCACCGCGTCAACGAGGGCTTCATGAAGTGTTCGGATTGCCACAATCCGCACGGCGCTTTCGCTCCCACCTGGCGCATGTCGGATCGCCCGCGCATGGTGGATCAAGCAATGAACAATGAAGAGCCCTGCCTGAAATGCCACGTGGACATGCGCGGCCCGTTCGTATATGAGCACCCGCCGGTGCGCGTGGAAGGCTGCGAAGCCTGTCACTTTCCACACGGCTCGACTAATCAGCGCCTGCTGCGGCGGCCGGTGGTTTTCACGCTTTGTCTGGGATGCCACAATGGCGGTGCTTCCGGCACTCGCAACAACGGCGTTCCGATCCAAACGTCGCAGCACAACCTGCTCGATCCGCGCTACCAGCGCTGTACCACCTGCCATGTGCGCATCCACGGATCGAACGCCGACGAGACGTTTCTGCGATGACCACCATGCTCAAGCGCTGCTGCCTGATTCTCGCCGTGGCCGGAGCCATGAGGGCGCAGCAGGTCATCGCGCCCACACCGGAAGCGGTGGGCATTGCGCGCGGCGAGAATTTCGCCAATTACAATATCGTCGACTCATTCGAACTTGGGGCTAGGTGGCGTGAGACCGGCGGCAGCGTGGACACCTATCGCAGCGATGTTAACTACGGCGACGGCGTCCGCCTGCTCGCGACCAACCTGAGTATTAACTCGAAGGATGGCCACGGCCGGTGGTTCGACGAGATACTGCTCTCTACCAGCGGGCTCGGCAACGACCCCTATCAGACGGCCAGCCTGCGCATACAGAAGAACGGCCTCTATCGTTACGACATGCTCTGGCGCGAGGACGATTACTACAACCCCGGCCTGGATATCTCTGGCGGCGAGCATCTCATGGACACCGTGCGCGGGCTACAGGACCACTCTCTCACGCTGTTCCCGCAGTCGCACTTCCAGGTGGATCTGGGTTACAGCCGCAATACAGACAACGGGCCCGCTCTTTCGACCGTACAGGGATTCGATGCGTCGGCCTCCGCTTTTCCGGTGTTTGAAAACGTGAAGCAGCAGTGGAACGAGTATCGTATCGGCGTGCTGGCCGATTGGGCCGGTCTACGCTTCATCGCACGCCACACGTGGGATTTCTTTAAGGACGACTCAGCTTATGCGCTCACCGGGAACGAGACTTCCGGAGTAGCGACGGATCCTACCATCCTCACGCAATTTCAACGCTCGGAACCGAACCACGGATCGAATCCCGGCTGGTTCGGCAATATTTATGGCAGACGCAAATACTGGGCGCTCAACGCGCGCCTTACCTACAACCTCGGGAACGGTGGATTCGCGATGAATGAGCTGACAACCGGCCTCAACAGCATTAGCGTGGCGGACAACCGCCAGGTCGTTGTGAGTGGCGATGCGCAACGGCCGGTGGTGGCCGGCGATCTCAGCTTCAGCGTCTTTCCCAACAGCCGCCTCAGCATCGTCAACAATACGGCTGTCCACGACACACGCATCGACGGCGATTCCTACTTCACCGAATTCGATGACGGCACGGGCGCCAGCACCACGCTCAACTTCAAGTTTCTCGGCGTACGCACCGTGAGCAATTCGACCGACTTGAACTACCGCTTCAACAAGTGGTTCACCGCCTATGCGGGGTTTACCGATTCCAGCCGCCAGATTCGATTTCTGGAGGCATTCTCCTTTCCGGCGGTGACTGGCAGCGCGGTGAGCGGCCTGTACCAACAGACAAGCCACTTGAATGCCGGCCGCTTCGGCGTCCGCTTCCACCCGCTCCAGCCGCTTTCGGTCAACCTGGAGGGTGAGGTTGGTCACGCCGATCACCCGCTCACGCCGATGAGCGACCGCAATTACCACACGCTCGGCGGCCGCATCCAGTATCGCAAGCGTCAGCTCCAGCTTTCCACCGGTTACAAGGAACTATATAACGAGAACGCTCCGCTCTCGTTCGAAACATATAGTTCGCGATCGCGGCAATACAACGCGGCGGCTTCTTTTGCCTTGCGGGATTGGCTGACCTTCGATGCCAGTTACTCCAAGCTGCATCTGGATACCGTTGGTGGACTGGCGTTTTTTGCCGGCGTCCAAACTCCGCAGCTCCAGACCGGTTACGACTCGATCTACATCAGTAACATCCACGCCGCCAATGTGGGCTTGCGTTTCGGCATCGGCCGGCGCGCCGATCTATACGCCGGCTACACCATCACGAAGGACACCGGGGACGGCCGCTCCCTGGCCGTGCCGGTTGGAGTTACCGACCCGGCCGCGGCACTGCTAGACTCGGTCCAGACCTTCCCGCTCACGTATCAGTCTCCAATGGCACGGCTCTCGATACGAATCACGTCCAAGCTTCGCTGGAACGCCGGATGGCAGTTCTATGGCTACAGCGAACTGTTCCACCTGCTGGGTTATGACCAGGACTTCCACGCACACACAGGCTACACCAGCGTGCTTTGGTCGTTTTGAGCCAGCCGGACGCGATACTTTTACATCGTCTTTACAGTTTCCCAACGACCTATGGTCGGCATTCCCGTTAACATCCGTATCGAGGACTGCGTCGACATGGAACCACTTTGGGCTGCAAACACGAATCGGGAACCCTACCAGGATGCCCGTCTAACGATTGATTTCTCGAATCGGGCCGTGACGCTGGATTCCCAATCCATCTCGCTGACCGCCAAGGAATACCTGCTGCTGAGCTTTCTGGCGGCTCACACCGGCGAGATATTCACCCGGACGGATCTGCTATTAGCCATCTGGGGCTATAGCGACCAGATTCGAACCCGGACCCTGGACGTGCACCTGGCCCGCCTGCGTAAGAAGCTGGGCGCTTTCGGTCACCGGCACTTGGAATCCGTATGCGGCAATGGCTGTCGTTATCAGCCGCCGCGGGAGCTGCGGGAAGTGGCTCCTCCGCTTTCCTATCGCGCGTGCGCGGCGACGCCAAATCGGATAGAATTAGGGGCCTGAGAAATGCAGACCATCCTGGTCATCGACGATGATGCCGGCATTCGCGAAGTGATCGGCGTAATGCTGGAAAAGGAAGGATTCCGCGCGATTTTCGCGGCCGACGGCAAGACCGGCTTGCAGGAAGCGATGACTGCGCGCCCCAACCTGATCGTGGTTGACCTCCGCATGCCCGGCTTGAGCGGCGTGGACGTCTGCAAATCCCTGCGCAACGCCGGTGTGCAGACGCCGCTGATCGTGCTCAGCGCCATCGGCGACGAAATCGACAAGGTTCTGATGCTGGAGATTGGAGCCGACGATTACATCGTCAAGCCCTTCGGCACCCGCGAGCTGCTGGCACGGATCCGCGCGGTGCTGCGCCGTACAACTCCCGAAGCCAGCCACGCCATCACGTTTTCCGACGTCGAGGTCGATCTCGACCGCTCCCTCGTGTTTAAACACGGCGATGAGGTCAAACTCACCAGAGCGGAGTACAAGCTGTTGGTATTCTTTGTGCAGAACCCCGACCGGGCTTTGAGCCGCGACGTGCTTCTCAACTCCGTGTGGGGCTACGACGCCTTTCCCAATACGCGAACTGTGGACGCCCACGTGGTGCGCCTGCGCCAGAAGCTGGAAACGGAATCGGAGACGCCCCGCCACTTCGTGACCATGCACGGCGTCGGCTACCGGTTCATCCCCTAAGGATGTGGAGGAATGCTGTTGCGCCGCACGGTACTTCTGGTCGAAGACGAATCTCATTGCATCTCCACGCTGCAAATCGCTTTCGAGAGCGAAACCGAGCCGCGCCTGGCTCACACATCCACGGCGGAGGAGGCGCTGCGTATCCTCGATTCGACCGAGATCGCTGCAGTCATCACCGACATTCATCTGCCCTCGATGGACGGCTTCGAACTGATCGCGCGGCTGAGGAACCAGCCGCATTTCGCCCACTTGCCCATCGTCGTCACGAGCGGGGATCCGGACCCGGATTTTCCCGAGCGCGCCCTGAGTCTGGGCGCGAACGCGTTTTTCCCCAAGCCTTACTCGCCAAGCGCCATCCGGCGCAAGGTCAAGGAATTAATCCATGCACTCTAAGCTACGTTTCTTTCTCATGGCGTTGCTTCCCGGCGTAATGGCCGCGCAATCGCGCGAGCCGGCGGACCTGGAACGAATTCTTCAGCGGCTCGACGTTCTGGAACAACAGAATCGAGAATTGGTGTCGGAGATCCGCGCCCTGCGCGAGCAAATTGCTGCCGCGGCCGGCGGTCCCACCGCGGCATCCCCGCCCGGGGCGCCGCCGATTGCGGAGCGGGTCGATGTCGCCGAACAGAGGATCCACGACCTGGCCCAGGACCGCATCGAATCCGAACACCACTCGGCGGTCCAACTTACCGGCATGCTGCTGTTCAATTCGTACCTGAACGGCAAATACGGCGGCGGCGAACTGGACCCCACCTCCGCCGCCCCGGAAGCTGCCGCGCGCTCCGCCGGCGCTACATTTCGCCAAACCATCGTTGGGTTGAAGTTTCAATCGCCGGAACGAATAGCCGGGGCCGAGGTCTCTGGCGACGCGTACGTGGACCTGTTCGGCGGGTCCGGCGACTCGCTGGACTCGTTGGTCCGCTTACGAATCGCGTCCCTCAACTTTGAGTGGACGAACACTACCTTGACCGTTGCGCAAGACAAGCCGATTCTCGCGCCTCGCGAGCCCGATTCGCTGGCCCAGGTTGGGGTTTCGCCGCTCACCGGCGCCGGCAACCTGTGGCTCTGGCGCCCGCAAGCACGCGTCGAACAAAGATTTCTATTCGGCGATTCCGCCGGGCTCCGTGCCCAGGCCGGGGTTCTCGAAACGAGTGAGTCCGGCGCTGCGTCGTCCGAATACTCCTCCTACGCGCCTGGAGGCCGGCCGGCACTCGAAGGCAGATTCGCCTTCTGGATGAAGTCTTCCGGCAATGGTGACTTTGAGATTGCACCCGGTTTCCATGTTAGTAACTCGCAGTTACTTGGGGTATCCGTGCCGTCGCGCATCGTTTCCGTGGATTGGCGCATTCCGCTGGCGAGGGCCTTCACTGTAACCGGCGCCGCTTTTCTCGGCGAGAACCTGGGCGTGATTGGCGGCCTTCGCCAAGGCATCGTGGTGCTCGACAGCGGGGCCCCGAGGGCAGTTCACGGCGCCGGCGGATGGGCGCAACTCGAGTATAGTGCCACCCGTCGCCTGTCGTTTCACCTGTTTGGCGGCCAGGAAGACGACCGCAATCGCGACCTGCAGACCGGCCTGATCTCCAAGAACCAGTCGTATGGCGCCAACGCTATGTACCAGATCGTCCCGAATGTGATAGCCAGCTTCGAGTCGGCAATGGTTCAGACGGCTTACATCGGGTCGCCAACGCGCCTCAATCCTCACTATGACCTTGCTTTCGCATATCTGTTTTAGCGCCGTGCTGACGTGTCCGGGATTCGCCGCCACGCTGTCGGGCCGCGTGGAGCTGGTCGATTCGCGCGCGCCGGCGGTCCGCCAGCACCACGACTACTCCGGCGTGGCGGTCTGGCTGGAGCCGGCCGGCGCGGCGCCGCCGCCAGCCCCGTTTCACGTCCGAATGCTGCAAAAGGACAAAATGTTCCAGCCGCATCTGCTGATCGTTACCGTAGGCTCCACGGTCGATTTTCCCAATCTCGATCCGGTGTTTCACAACGCGTTCTCTAATTACGACGGCCAGCTTTTCGACGTCGGCCTGTATCCGCCCGGCTCCACGCGCAGCATTCGCTTCAGCCGCCCCGGCATCGTGCGAGTGTTTTGTAACATCCATTCCAGTATGAGCGCCGTGATCGTCGTGTTGGATACGCCGCTGTTCGGCGTCACCAGGACGGACGGACAATTCGAGATCGCCGGCGTGCCGGAAGGCCAGTACGATCTCAGCTTGTTTCACGAACGCGCCACCCAAGCCGCGTTGCGAAGCGCGGGCCGCCGCATCACTGTCTCCGGCGAGCGCGTCACGATTCCGCCAGTCGCCATTTCCGAGACTGGCTACCTCTCCATTCCGCACAAGAACAAGTACGGGCAGGATTACCCGCCTGCGCCAGACGATGCGGGCGTCTATCCCGCCACTCACAAATGAACTTTCGCCGCTTGCAATCCATGTCGCTGTTGTGGAAGATCATGCTCTCCACCTCAGTGGCCATCACCTGCCTGCTGGCTGTCGCCGGCTGGCTGGTGCAGAGTCACTTCATGCGCATCGCCACCGTCATGCTGGATGAAGAAGTGGCTGCCAGTTCCCGCGCGTATGAATCGCTGTGGCAGGCGCGCGCGGAACGGTTGGCCTCGGTCAGCCTTGTGCTGAGCCGCATGTCCGACGTGCGCGCCGCATTCGGCACGCGC
>CAZFOP010000068.1:0-11607 GCA_964520085.1 uncultured Solibacteraceae bacterium
TCAAAGGCTCCGGCGATGCGCTCAATCTGCGCGGCTCCGTCTATCTCACCGACAGCACCATCATCGGCGATGGCGACACCATCCTCGGCGTCGGCCCCGCTTTCTTCCTCCGCTGCGAGATCCAGTCTGTAGGGCCCTTCATGTGGATTCGCAACACCGAAGCGAACCACGGCAATGTCTTCGTCGACTGCACCTTTACCACCATCGACCGCCCGCGGCCGTTGAACCGGGCCCCGGCGCCTGTCGCCCTTCCAGCGTGCTCGCGCGCCTGCCCAACAATCACGGCCTCAACTACCCCTACGCCGAGGCCGTGCTCATCAACTGCCGCCTCAAAGGCATTCCGCCAGTCGGCTGGGGACCCATCGACGACGATACCTCGCACATTCACTTCTGGGAGTTCCACAGCACCGATGCCGGCGGCCATCCAATCGACGTCACGGAGCGGCACCTCGTCTCCAAGCAATTGACCGAGCCACGGGATGCCCAGACCATCGCCAACTACAGTGATCCGGCATTCGTCCTCGGCGGCTGGACCCCTGTCGTCGACCGGTGAGTGAAACTCGGTAGACAACCCACACGCGATTTCAGCCAGGCCCGAAAATAACTGGGACGACTGTGCAGTTCAGAACTGCGTCAATTCGTCCCCTGCGTTCCGCCGGATTCGTCAATTAGTCCCCGCATGGCGAGAGCGATCGATGGGCGCGCACAACTTGACGCGAAAACCCCACGCGCGAATGCGGCCGAGCGCCGACCTCGCGGGCCGTTTGCGAGTGGATGGTGGTCCCACTGGAACCGGAATCGCGCACCTTATCCAAACCGGCCGCCGCCGGCGTCCGTACGGGTTCCCATTTTGACCATCGCTACTATGTTCTTCCCCCTCAGCCAGTTACTTCAACGCTAGGGTCGGGTTGGCGCAGCCCGGGTGCTACTGTTTAGGCGGCAGGAACGCAACTGCAGTCTGACCCGCACGGAGCCTCGGCTCACGACACAGACTCGACTCATCTGCCACCAACTCATGTGCTGCCCGGAAGATTCTTCGGTGCCATCGCCGGCTGATTGGGGGCCGGTGCGCAACAATGCGACGTTTGCCAGGGAGGGCCGGTGTCTGCTATTCGCCGAGTACTCCCAATCGCTTAGAGACTGTCACGCCTGTCGCACCATTGCCGGGTGTAAGTACTATGACCACTTAGGCGGGCGGCAACAAAACTGGTCGGCGCTCGCAAGATGGGATGACGATGGAGGTCAACCGTGTTCCCAATTGTGAGATAGGACTTGGTTCCTGCCCGTCCACCTCTGGCAACTGGTTCGCCCTTCCGAACAGTGTGATCTTAACCACAGTACTCACTTGCAGCATCACCTCCAAGCGGATGCAGAAACTAGTGATATACTTCCGATAATTTGTTTCTCCCGGAGGGATCTGTGTCAGCCGGACTAGACAATCTCAAGCACGTCGTTGTACTCATGATGGAGAATCGCTCGTTCGACCATATGTTGGGGGCTCTCCGCGCGGAAGACCCTCGAATCAACGGTCTCACCGGCGATGAGACCAATCCCGATACGGACAACGAACCGGCCAAAGTCGCGCCGCAGGCCGAGTTTCAAAGCCAGCTGGATCCCGACCCCGACCATTCCTTCCCGGCGGTGCAGAAGCAACTGTTTTTCGGCACTCCGGGGCCGCCGGCGGCTCCCTCGATGCAAGGCTTCGTGCAGAGCTATTGGGACAAGCAGCACGACGTCGCGCACTCCCACAAGATTATGTATTACTTTGCACCCGGCAAGCTTCCGGTGCTGCACACGCTGGCGCAAAGCTATGCTCTGTTTAACGGTTGGTTCGCTTCTATCCCCGGCCCCACCGTCTGCAACCGCGCCTTCGCTCACTACGGAACTTCGTTCGGCAAGGTTGACCTGGATATCTTCTACGTGGTCGAGCCTTTCAAGAGTATCTATGAGCGGATGCTCGCGGCCGGACGCACAGCCAAGCTTTACTATTTCGATCCGTCGAGTTCCACGCAGGAAGTGGTCAATCTGCTGAAGGATCAGCCGCAGATCTTTGCCACATACCAGCAGTTCCTCGACGACTGCAAGAGTGGAGCGCTGCCCGACTACAGTTTCGTCGAACCGAACTACAGCGATCACCCCGGAGAAGACGGTGGAGAACAGTTAGCGTCGGACCAGCATCCGGATCACGACGTGCAAGCGGGCGAAGTCTTCATCGCATCCATCTACAACGCCATCCACCAAAACCAGGACCTCTGGGAAAGCACCGCGCTGCTGATCACTTACGATGAACACGGCGGAATCTACGATCACGTGCCGCCACCGGCCTGCATCCCGGATGGATTCCAGGCGTCGCTCGCGGACACCGGCGGCATGCCATTCGCCTTCGACCGCCTAGGGGTGCGCGTGCCCGCAATTCTGGTTTCGCCTTGGGTCGCCAAAGCAACCGTGGTGCCCGGCCCCGAAGATCCCACAAACGGGCGCGTGTTCGAGCATGCCTCCATTCCCGCCACCATCACGCAGCACTTCATCGGCACTTACGACAACCGCTCCCCGCGCGAAAAGGCCGCGCAGACTTTTCTGGATTTACTGACTGATGAAATGCGGCCCGATTCAGACTGCCCGGGCTTCGAGCTCGATTGAGGAGATTTTCCGATGGCACAGCCTCCCGTAATCCGCGTCCCCAAACCGGCGCACACCTCTTACCAGCCGGACCGTCCGCTCTGGAAGAATACTCTGCTGCAGAACCAGGTAAGGCGATTTCTCGAGGTCGAGAAAACTCTCTCGCCCAATCAGCCGCCCGGAATTTCCGTTGACGAGGGGACCACAGAGGGCGATGCGGCCAAGTACATACGTCTCATGACTAAGAGGCTCCATCGGCTTCCCGGGGAGGAATAGAAATGCGAAAGCCCTGCGTCCAACCGGCCATTTTCATCGCCTGCCTCGCGCTCTCAACCCGCGCCTACGCCCAGGAGAGCCAGTTGGGGGCCGATTTCCGCCAGGAGGACACGGATCTGCGGAAGGGTTGTTCGAGCTTCACCTTCATATCACTCGGCAGTTGCGCCTACATCCTATTTACGGACCAACCCCTGCACATCGCCGCCGGTAGCATCGCTCCCCAGGACGGCTTCGGTCTTGGTCCGGCGTTCGAGCCGCATTGGACGCCAAACGAATCCTGGCGTCTGAGTTGGGATGTCGACGCGGTTGTCTCCACCAACGCATCGTGGCGCGCGGGCGCGTACATGACGGCGGTGTGGGTTCGCCACACCGGCATCGTGGTCAAACCCAGCGGAAGCGGCGCGTCCAACCTTAAGGTAAAGGAGGATCCCGTCTTTCACGCGCTGGTGCAGACCGTCTCCCTGAAAACGCTCGACTACTTCGGCATCGGTCCCGACACCAGCGATACGGCCCGCTCCTATTTCGGATTACGCGAAACCATCGCCGGAGTGAACGCCACCTGGCCCATTCTGCAAAAATGGAGCGTATCGCTTTACGGCGAGGCCAATGGCCGCTTCGTGGATGTCCGCCCGGACCCGGGCCAGTCTAGCCCATCCATCGAGCAACTGTACTCGTCCGCCACAGCGCCTGGGGCGAGTAACCAACCGGCGTTTGCGCAGTTTGGTGAAGGCGTGCACATCAGTCCGTATCTCTTCGGCGGCCACGTCCGGCTGGATTACTTTGTGACATTCAAAGAATATATGTCACCCGGCGATTCCACGTATTCGTTTGAACGGTGGACCACCGATCTGTCCCACCAATTCCCGCTCTATCTGCGGACTCGGGCGCTGGCGCCGAACAGCTTCAATGGGCCGGACGACTGCTCGGTGAGCGCGGGCGAGCATGCCTGTCCCGCCGTGACCCGCAACCTGGAGGGCAGTATCACTGCACGGTTTCTGATGAACCAATCGATTACCTCGGCGGAGCACGTCGTACCCTTTTACTTTCAGCCGACCCTGGGCGGCTCGGATATCGACGGCAATCCGGCTCTCTCAAGCTACCAGGACTATCGCTTTCGCGGTCCGAACGATATTCTGGTGCAGGCGGCATTCGAACATTCGATTTACGGCCCACTCGGATTCACGGCCATGCTGGATGAAGGAAAGGTCGCGCTGAAGCGGAGCGATCTCGATTTCACCCATTTGCGCCACAGCTATTCGGTTGGGCTGACGCTGCGCGCGGGGGGCTTCCCGATGGTCCGGCTGCTGTTTTCGTTTGGCGGCCAGGAAGGCAACCACACCAGCGCCGCCATGAACACCTCTCTGCTGGGCGCTTCCGCACGGCCGAGCTTGTACTGATAGCGGGCAGTTCCGCGTTGCGCAACGATGTTTCCGATGAGAACTCCCGTGACACGTGACGCGGCGTCGTGATACCGAATACGGTATTTCACCGCCTCAGACTCGGTGAGACCGTCGCCATCGTTAGTCACTTGGTCTCCCGTTTCCAAAGTTCGTTTACCGCTTCCTGACGGCCTCGGCTCTGTTTCGGAGCCGCGCGCGTAAGCAAGCGGTCAAGACACTTCAGAGACACTACAGTAGCGAGCATGAGCGTTCCTTGCCGGATCACGGCCTGTTCGGACACAGCCCGCCTTTTTTGGCGGCAAGCTACCGAGAATGGCAAATCACGCGGCAATCGCCGCGCCGCCCGCACTATTCCCACCGGAACACCTTCGCGGAAAGCGCTGTGCAGACTGCGAATACAACGACAAGCGCCGCGAGGTCACCCATGTGCGCCGACCACGCATCGCCCTTCAAGATCCCGCTAAGGAGTGACACCGCATAGGTCAACGGCAGCACACGTGCCACTACTTGAAGCGCCGGTGGCAACAATTGCACCGGAACGAATAGCCCGCACAGGCCTAACATCGGATACAGGATGGCCGCGCCGATCGGTTGCGCGAAGCGGGCTGTAGGCACAATGCTCGCGATCAGAAAACCGATCGACAGAATGCTCCACGTGCTGATCAGCAGCGCCATCGTAAACCCGAATATGGGGAAGCCCGCGTGGATCGGGAAGTAGCGCTTGCCCGCCAACACAGTCAAGGCCATAGTGAGTGCCGTTAGCGCCAGCTTAACCAGCACATGAGCGGTGAGAATCGTCTGTGGTCGCAGCGGCGTGGCCCGCAGCCGCTTGAGAATGCCGCCCTCCCGGTAAATCGAGATGATCGTGACCAAGGACAACACGCCGCTGAGCGCTATGAGCACCGACACGAGAACCGGCAACTCGACACGCACGAATCCAGCGCCAGAGATCGAGCCCGGCGTGATCCGGCCGCCTGCGAATCGGCCCAGCACCACAAAAACCAGTACGGGAAAGATGATCGATCCGAACGCCCCGAGCGGTTCGCGCAGAAAAATCTTGATTTCCAGCCAGGTCAGTTTCCAAAGTCCACGCAGCATTGCCTAGCCTCTCTTAATCGCGAATCGAATGGCCGGTCAACTTCAGAAAGACGTCCTCCAAGTTGGGCAGCACGGTGCGGAAATCGGTGATCCTGATCCGATTTTCGGAGAGACACTGGATCACCTCGGTCACGAAGTCGTCGCCGCGCCCCTGAATCGTGAACTCGGAGCCTTGGTGTGTCAGGGTTTCCATCTGTGGGATCGCGCGCAGGCGTTCTTCGGCGAGCGCGTCTTCCGTGGCCAGGACTACCGTTCGCGTGGGGCAGTGCCGCCTCACCAATTCCTCCGGACTGCCAATGTCGATTATCTTTCCACGCTCGACGATCGCCACGCGGTCGCACAACCGCTCGGCCTCCTCCATCAAATGGGTAGTCAGAACGACGGTTTTGCCACGGTCCCGGATGCCGCGCACCAAATCCCAGATGGCCCGCCGCGACTGCGGATCGAGCCCGGTAGTCAGCTCATCCAGAAATACTACTTCCGGATCGTTGATCAGCGCCAGGGCGATAAATAGCCGCTGCTTCTGCCCGCCCGACAGGGTCATGAACAGTGAGTTGCGTTTGTCGGCAAGGCCGAGTTGTTCGAGTAGTCGGTTGCCGTCCATCGGCTTCGGGTAGAAAGAGGCCCAGAGATCCACAGCTTCCCAAACCTTGATTCTCTTCTGGAGCTGCGCCTGTTGGAGTTGCACGCCGATCAGGTTCTGCACCTGAAACACGTCGCGGAACGGATCGAGGCCCAGGATCGAGATTTCGCCTTCATCCGGCCGACGTACTCCTTCAACGCACTCCATCGTGGTTGTCTTCCCCGCGCCGTTCGGCCCGATCAATCCAAAGACCTCGCCTTCACTGACGTCAAAAGAAACTTCGGAGACGGCCACCGTGTTTCCGTATATCTTGCGTATGCGTGAAACTTGGACGACTGGACGAGGTGTACCGGAGACGCCCATAAGATGCCAGGCGGCTAGCGCCGCGCGGTCGGACTCCTTTCTGTTGCGGTAACAAGAGAATATCAGAGCGTGGAGCCGCTCTGCGCTTCCACCGGACACTTCCACCGGACGGTTGACGGCATATGGCACTCGGGTTGAAAGCATCCCAGTGCACGGTAGCGGCGCGAGGCGAGGCTCTGGTTCGTCGAAAAGTTGCCGATAAAAGCGGATATCGCGCGCGTGAATCGAGCCGTCAGAGCCTCCTAACTAGCCGGAAGAGCCTTATAATGTTAGGAAATCATGCCGTCATCCGACGCCGACTTGGCTAGCCCAAGTGCGATTGCGCGCTATGAAGCGGTGATTGGGCTTGAGGATCGCGCCCAGCTCGCCACCGCAACCAGGGTCTTATTACAGCTGCCCGAACAGCCTCGGCGAGCCGCCGAACTCCCGTGTGAGCCCTGTGTGCCAGGGCTCGTTGGGCACGCTGCCGTTGCGCAGCGTTTCGCCGGCCCATGCCGGCGATTTCACACAGGACAGAACGGAGCCACGCATGCGGTCACCATCAGCGACGTTACCGGCGCAGGTCAGGCCAGCGGAACCGTCGCCGCGCATCAACCGAAATGAGGAGGGTACGAGATTGCTACGCAGATCCTTTTTGCAGACGCTGGCGCTGGCCAGCCTGATGTTGGCGTTCCTGGCGAGCGGCCAGGCGCAGACGGCGGGGCCGCGCGTCCTGATCACGCAGGCGATTGACGAACACAGGCTGGCTACGCTCGCCGGCAACACGCGGCCCGAAGCGAAACGGCAATACGATCTGGGGCCGGTGGCGGACGATCTGCATCTGGATATGTACCTTCAGTTGAAGCGGTCGCCGGAGCAGGATCACGCCGCTGAACGGTTCGTCGAATCGCTCACCGATAAAACCTCTCCGAACTTCCACAAGTGGATTACGTCCGCGGAGTATGGACAGCGGTTCGGCGCGGCTCCCGAGGATGTTGCGACGATTTCGCGCTGGCTGGAATCGCACGGATTCACGGTCAACGGCATTCCCGCGAACCGCATGGTAATCGACTTCTCGGGTAACGCGGGCCAGGTGCGCGCGGCGCTTCACACCGAGATTCACTCGCTCGACGTCGCGGGCAAGCGTTACTTCGCCAACATGAGCGATCCGCAGATTCCCGCCGCTCTGCTGCCGGCCGTGACGGGGGTCGTCTCGCTCCACAACATCATGCCGCAGCCGATGTTTGAACCACGGACGCAATACTCGATTGCAGCGTACGAACAACCCGTGGTTCCGGGCGACCTGGCGGCTATCTACAATCTGGCTCCGGCGTTTTCCGCCGGATACACCGGCCAGGGGCAGACCATCGTGGTGGTGGAGGATACCGATCTTTACGGTGGGACCGCGGATTGGAACACTTTCCGGTCGACCTTCGGACTGACTCAGTACTCGCAGGGTTCGCTCACCCAGGCGCACCCGGCGCCGCCCAGCGGTGACCCGGCGTGCAACGATCCCGGAGTGAATGGCGACGACTCCGAGGCGGCCATCGATGTCGAATGGGCCAGCGCCGCCGCTCCCAACGCCGCCATCGTGATGGCCTCCTGCGCCAACACGACCAACTTCGGCGGGTTCATCGCGCTGCAGAACATCTTGACCAATGGCGGCCCGCTTCCCGGCGTGGTCAGCATCAGCTATGGCGAGCCGGAAACGGCTAGCGGAGCCGCGCTTAATAGCTACATCAACATCCTGTATCAGACCGCCGCAGCTATGGGCGTGTCGGTGTTCGTATCCTCGGGCGACGCGGCCGCGGCGTCAGCCGATCGCGGTGAATCGGCCGCAGTCATGGGAATCAGCGTCAGTAGCTTTGCGTCCACGCCATACAATGTGGCCGTTGGCGGCACGGACTTCGGCGACTCCGCGGCTGGCGACGAACTGGCTTTCTGGAGCACCATCAATGGGGCCAACTACAATTCCGCCACGTCCTACGTTCCGGAAATTCCCTGGAACGATTCCTGCGGAAGCGGCGTGGCCGCCAACTACGTTGGATATGGCGCCAACTACGGCACCACGGACTTTTGCAACGGTTATCCCTTCTACGCAAATACCGTTGGCGGAAGCGGCGGCCCCAGCGGGTGCGCCACCGGAGCGCAGGATATTGTCTATGCGGTCAGCGGGACGTGCGCCGGATACGCCAAGCCGGCCTGGCAATCGATTTTCGGCAATCCGAACGACGGTGTCCGCGACCTGCCGGATGTCGCGCTTTTCGCGTCCAACGGTTTTTGGGGCCACTATTACGTGGTTTGCCTGTCGGACGAGGGCAGTTGCAAGGGCCTGCCATCTACGTGGGCCGGATTCGGCGGAACATCGGTTTCTTCGCCCATCATGGCCGGGATTCAAGCCTTGATCAACCAGGCATTGGGGACGACGAGCATCGGCGACCCGAATCCCACCTACTATGAGATCGCTCAAGCCGAGTACAGCACTTCGGCAGGAAGGGCCGCCTGCAATTCCACCAACGGCCCGGCGTCGACTTGCAGTTTCAACGACGTCACAGAGGGCGACATCGTTGTTCCCTGCGCGGGCGGAATCAATTGTTACACCGTTGGGGCAGGTATCGGTCTCCTGTCGACCTCCGGTACCTCGTTCGAGCCCGCTTATGCCGCGACTCCGGGGTGGGATTTTGCAACGGGAATCGGCAGCGTGAACGCCTTCAACCTGTTGAACGCCTTCGTGAACTCGATGGCCCCGACCGGCGCCCCGGTGGCGCCGGAGCTGATATCGCCGGCCAATGGGGCGACGGGCGTGCTGCCTACGTCCTCGTTGACCTGGAACGCTTCGAGCGGGGCCACGTCCTACGATGTCTACTTCGGCACGGCAAGCACACCACCGCTGGTGACGAGTACGGCGGACATCAGCTACGCTCCTGGGACGCTGAGCTCGGGGACTACATATTACTGGGCAATCGGGGCCAGGAACAATCTGGGCGCGAGTGCCTCCACGGCATGGTCTTTCACGACCAGCTGCGTCGCGGCGCTGAATCCGTCGAGCGCAACGGCAGGCGCGGCCGGCGGCACGGCAGCGGCGCCGGTGACTGCCGGATCGGGCTGCGGCTGGACCGCGGCGAGCAATGCGGCATGGATCACGATTAATTCCGGAGGCTCCGGCAGCGGCAACGGGACGGTTAGCTATACGGTGGCGCCCAACACGGGCGCGCAGCGCTTCGGCTCCATCACCGTTGCGGGCCAGACCTTCACGGTTACGCAGGCGGGAGTGTATCCGTTGATCGCGACCCTGGCCGGCGGCGCTATGCCGGCCACGTCGGGGCCGGGGACGTCGGTCTCGATCCCGCTAGCCTATGGCGTTGCCGTCGATGCTTCGGGCAACACCTACTTCCCCAGTCCGACTCTGGAGGCGGTCTTTAAGCTGGATTCCACCGGCGCGCTGACCCGCGTCGCCGGGACCGGCACCATGGGAAAATCGGGCGACGGCGGCCCCGCCTTGAATGCCCAGTTGAACAGTCCGCAAACCGTGGCCGTGGACGCCTCCGGCAACCTCTATATCGCGGACACCGGCAACTTCCGCATTCTGAAGGTGGATGGCTCGGGGACCATTACCCCGGTGGCGGGGGGTAGCGGCGGGCTCAACGCTTTGTTCGGTGGCTACGCGGGTGACGGCGGCCCGGCCACCAGCGCGGAGATAGGCTCTTGTGACGGTTTGGCGGTGGACGCCTCGGGGAACCTGTACATCTCCGATGGAGACAACAGCGTCGTCCGCAAGGTATCCGCCTCGGGAACCATCACGACGGTGGCGGGCAACGGAACGCCCGGCTATTCGGGGGATGGCGGGGCCGCTGCCAGCGCCCAACTGCAGACCCCGTTTGGTTTGGCGGTGGATGCCTCCGGCAATCTGTATATCGCCGACACCTACAACAACCGCATCCGCATGGTATCGACGGGCGGCATCATCACAACGGTGGCGGGCAACGGCACCCGGGGCTATTCGGGTGATGGCGGCCCTGCTACCAGCGCCCGAGTGAATTACCCGACTGGCCTGGTGGTGGACGCCGGGGGCAATTTGTACATCGCCGATTACTCCAACGACGCCGTCCGCAAAGTATCTGCCTCGGGAACCATCACGACGGTGGCGGGCAACGGAACGTACGGCTATTCGGGCGATGGTGGGGCCGCTACCAGCGCCCACATGGACGCCCCCGCTGGCGTGGCGCTGGACGCCTCCGGAAACCTGTACATCGCAGACCTGGGAAACGCGCGCATCCGCGAGGTGAGCGCGGCCGGGACCATCGGCACCGTTGCGGGCGGAGCCACCGGCGACGGTGGATTGGGTGTGTTCGGAAATTTCAATGTGCCGTGGGGCGTGGCCAGGGATAACGCCGGGAATACCTATGTTGCCGATTCCGGCAACCATCGGATTCGCAAAGTGGCGGCCGACGGAACCATCACCACGGTTGCCGGAACGGGTATCTCAGGCTACTCCGGCGATGGCGGGCCCGCTACCAGTGCCAAACTGAACGACCCCTATGGCGTGGCGGTGGACGCGTCCGGCAACCTTTACATCGCCGACACCCGCAATCTCCGCATCCGGAAGGTGGATGGTTCCGGGAATATCACCACGGTGGCGGGCACCGGCACGTTCGGCTACTCGGGCGACGGCGCGGTGGCCACCAAGGCCCAACTGGCCTATGTTGGCAGCGTGGCGGTGGACGCCGCCGGCAACGTGTATATCGCCGATGGCAACTACAGCGTCGTCCGCAAGGTGGCGGCCTCGGGGATCATCACTACCGTGGCGGGCAATGGCAGATCTGGCTACTCGGGCGATGGCGGAGCCGCTACCAGCGCCGAACTGAACAACCCCTATAGCGTGGCGGTGGACGCGTCCGGCAACCTGTATATCGCCGACACATCAAACAACCGCGTCCGCCTGGTGTCGACAGGCGGGATCATCACCACTGTGGCCGGCGATGGCGACTTCGGTTCGTCGGGTGACGGTGGGGCTGCCACCAGCGCGCAAGTCCAGCCGACCGGCGTGACGGTGGACGGCGCCGGCAACCTGTATATTGCCGCAAACTGTTGCTGGGTCCGCATGGTTTCCGCGGCCGGGACCATTACCACCGTGGCTGGCAACGGCAGCGGCGGCTACAATGGTGATGGCGGCCTGGCGACCTTTGCAAGCTTCCAGAACGCCTTTAGCGTGGCAGCGGATGCCGCGGGCAACGTGGCCGTGGTGGATCAGGCCAGCAACGCTGTGCGGTTGTTGACGCCATCGTTCAG